>NZ_LZMK01000221.1:0-97496 GCF_001665865.1 Nocardia sp. 852002-20019_SCH5090214
TCACGCTACCGACCACCGAAGCGTCACCAGGCAAAACATCAACCAGCAACTTGACGAAAACCATAGGGACACCCCCCTGACGTGGGGGCGACCAGGGCCTCGCGGCCGGTGGCGCACCTACCGATCCGCGGCCGCGCGCCGCAACGGCGCCGCGACCTGGGTGGCGAACAGGTCGAGCGTGCGTGCGGGGGCGTGATTGTGGAAGCGCAGGATGAACAGATCCACGCCCCGCGCCCGCTCGCGGGCGAAGTAGTCGACGAGTTCGGCCGGGGTGCCGACAACCGGTGGGCCCCAAGATGATTCGGGCATGCGCCGCAGAAGTTTCGCGCGCACGGCTTCGGGGTCGTCGCCGGGATGGACGAGGCCGACCGGATATTGTGCGGAGATGCGCGCGCTGCCGCGCAGCGGCGCCAGTTGGTCCATACGCTCGCGGGCGCCGGCGACACAGTTCCACCAGTCGGCGTATTCGGCGACCAGTGGCATCGTCAAGGTCGGCCCGCCGCCACCGATGTGGAACGGGATCCGGTCCTGTGCCGGTACGGGCAGTCCCCACGCGTCCCGCAACCGAAAGTGCTTGCCGGCGTAGTCGAAACGTTCACCGGTGAACATCAATCCCAGGATCTCGAGCGTCTCGGCCAGTCGTTGCGAGCGCACCCGCGGCGAACCGGCCTCGATGCCGAACCGGGCGAATTCCTCCTCGATCGACCCCCAGCCCAGGCCCAGATCCAGGCGGCCGCCGCTGATGCGATCCAGGGTCGCGGCCATCTTCGCCAGCACCGCCGGATGCCGCAATGGTGCACATCCGACCAGATGGCCCAGGCGGATTGTGGCGGTCGCGGTGGCGATGGCGGTGAGCAGAATCCAGCTGTCCGGCACATCCACCGGCGGGGCGGCGGGGGCGTAGAGATGATCCATGAGCCAGAACGAATCGAAACCCGCGTCCTCGGCCGTGCGAGCGGTGGCTATCACGGCATCCGGGCTGGTGTTGAACTGCGGGAGGAAGACCCCGAATTGTGGAATCGGCGCGGGCATCGGTCACAGCCTCGCCTGGGCCCAGTACGGGTCGCGCAGCAGCTTCTTGTACAGCTTTCCGTTGTCCTGGCGGGGAAGTTCGCGGGCGAAATCGATCGATCGCGGCCACTTGTAGGAGGCCAGCCGGCCACGGCAGTGGTCGAGTAGCCGCTGGGTCAGCTCAGGTCCCGCATCGGCCCAATCGGCGGGCTGGACAACGGCTTTGACCTGTTCGCCGAGTTCTGGGTCCGGCACTCCGAAGGCGGCCACATCGGCCACCTGCGGGTGCAGGATCAGCACATCCTCGATCTCGCGGGGATAGATGTTGACTCCGCCCGCGATGATCGTGAAATCACGCCGGTCGGTGAGATATAGATATCCGTCGGCATCCAGCTGCCCGATATCGCCGAGGGTATGCCAGTCCGGATGCTCCGGATGTGAGACGGCCGCGGTGCGCTCGGGGTCGCGGTGGTAGCTGAAGTTCGCGCCGGCGGTTTCGAAATAGACGGTGCCGATGTCGTCGTATGACAGTTCGTCGCCGTTGTCGTCGCAGATATGGACGGTGCAGCCCACCGGCCGCCCGACCGAGCCCGGATGGTCGAGCCATTGCTCGCTGGACAGGGCGGTGGTGCCGAAGTTCTCGGTGCCGGAGTAGTACTCGGTGATGATCGGCCCCCACCAGTCGATCATCTGCTTTTTGACCTCGATCGGGCACGGCGCCGCGGCGTGCACGGCCACCCGCATGCTGGACAGGTCGAAGCGGGACCGAATCCGCGGCGCCAGCTTCAGCATGCGCACGAACATCGTCGGTACCCACTGACTCGAGGTGACCGAGTATTCGTCGATGGCGCGCAGCGCGGCCTCGGCATCGAATTTCGGCATGATTGCCACCGTACCGCCGCTGCAGTGCACAAGACATGAAACACGCAGTGGCGCAGCATGGTACAGCGGAGCGGGGGACAGGAACACGGTGTCGGCATCGAGACCGAACAGGGCTCGCCCGCTGGGCAGTAACTCCGCGTCACCGTCGGCGGCCGGGTGATCGGGCAGCGGGTAGCGGATGCCCTTGGGCCGGCCGGTGGTGCCGGAGCTGTAGAGCATGAAGGTGCCGCGGACCTCCTGATCGTCCGGTCCGACGGAATACCGCGCGGCCGCGTCGTCCAGCGATTCGTAGGATGTGCTGGTGCCGTCGAGCATGAAACGCCGCACGACGTCGGGAGTGAGGTCGACGATCTGTTCGGCCACCGAGGCCAGCGCGGCGGTCGTGATGACCACCTTCGCGGTGCTGTCGTTGATCAGATAGGCGACCTCGGCGGCGGTCAGGTGGGAGTTGACCGGAGTGACGTACAGACCGGAATTGAGTCCCGCCCAGACCAGTTCGAAATATCTCAGGTGGTTCTCGGCGAGAACCACGTAGTGGTCGCCGGGCCGCAATCCGGCCTCCCGCAGCAGCCGGGCGAGCCGGTTCGCACCGGCGACCAGCTCGCCGTAGGTCTGCACGGCGCCGGTGGCGGTGTCGATCACCGCCGGCTTGTCCGGGGTGGATGCGGCGAAGTGGGCTGGATACACGAACTCTCCCGTTCTTGCTCGATGCGTTGTCATCCGCCGGCGTCGCCGTCGAACACGATGCGCGGCTTCATGATTCGCTGATGCTGTGCACCCATTCGGCGGCCCGGTCGAAGAACTCGGCGCTGTTGAGCGCCAGGTTCATCGAATGGCCCGATCCCGGCAGCACGTAGGTTTCGAGCTCCGCGCGGGGGAAGAACGGGCGTTCGGAGCTGTACAGAGCCGCGGCGCTGGAGCAATCGGTGAGCGAGCCGCCTGCTCCCTGCGCGCAGAAGACTTTGTCCGCGGTCCCGTTCGCGATGAGCACCGGCACCGCGATATCGAAAGTGGCGGGGATGAATACCGGGATGGTGGCCAGAATGCCGATAGTGCCGGCGGCGCGCGTGGCCTCGTCGGCGGCCACCACCTGGGGATCGGAGTCCCCCGGTGCGTGGAAGGCGGCCTGGCGGGCGCCCGGAACGCTCAGGTAACCCAGGTCGCCGGCGGGTATCCGACCCGCGGTGGCGGGATCGTCGAGTGCCGGACGTGCCGCGCCGACGATGGTGGCGATGCCGCCGGGCCCGGGAGCGTGTGACGCGCCGCTGACCAGGAGCCCGTCCACGTCGTGATAGGTCCCGGCCTCGAGCATCGAGGTCAGTGAGCCGAACGAGTGGCCCACCAGCACGACGTGGTTCCACGCCCGTCCCAGTGCCCCGGCGCGCGCGGCGCCGATGACCTCGTGCACGGCCTGGGCCGCCGACAACGCCGAGACCTGTACCCCGACCGGCTTGGAACTCTTGCCGACGCCGATCGGGTCGATGGCGAGGGTCGCCAATCCGGCGCGGGCGGCGTGCCGCACATAGGAGTAGCGGCCGTCGAATCCGGGGAAGTCCCAATAGGTCCGGTCGTAGGTGGCTCCGGGCACGAGTATCTGGAGTGCGGAGGACGGATCGGCCGGCCGGCAGTAGGTGCCCGCGATCCGGGCCTCGCGGTCGACGGTGACCGGGATGGAGACCTCCGTGCACCGGGGGCCGGCCGCCGGCGCGGCGGTGGCCGGTGCCGCCAGGCCCGCGAACGCTATGACCGCTATGACCGTCGGCCAGAACCGTACTGCCCGCAGACTTCTCATTCTCGACCCTTCCGCTGTGCCCCCGGTGTCGAGCATGCTAACAGCTAATAGGGTAATGAGATTACTTATTCATCTAATTGATGGCGGACCTCAGGTCAGGGCGAGCGTGGTCAGGATGTCGGGGCTGAAGGCTGCGGCCGGCGGCGTCCAGGGGCCGGAGTGGATGCCCCCGAGCGCCGCGTTCGTTTCCGGGCGCTCGGCCACCAGTTTCAGCATGCGTGCCCGCTTGGCGGTGCGGTCGGGCAGCCCGAACGCCGAGAGCATGTCGGTGAGTGCGGTGGCGAAACGCAGCCGGGCCATGCGCACGCTGCGCTCCTCGCTGTAGCCGCGCAAGCTCGCCGGAGTCCACGTCCGGTTGTCCAGCAGCGCTTCGGCGAGCAGCCGGGCATCGCGCAGGGCGATACTGAGTCCCTGGGCGCCGATGGGATTGCTCCACCCCGCCGCGTCGCCGATCAGCGCCACCCCGGGGACGACGGGGGTATCGGTCCAGGCGTCGGTCAACGGAAAGGTGGCGCAGGGGCCCAGGGGCTGCGCCGTGGCCAGGGCGTCGCCGCACGGCAGCGCCGGGGTGCGGTAGGCATCGAGGAATCGGCTGATCCGATCCGGCCCGGTGATGCGTTCCGGATCGGTGGTGCGGCGGCCCACGTAGAGCCGGATCCGCCCGTCGGCGCGCGGGATGACGATGTACTGGTTGCGACCGCTCACCGCGATCGTGGTCTCGGCGCGATCCCATGCGCCGTGGTCGTCGACGAGCATGCCCGACAGCATCACTCGCGGGCTGGTGATGGTGAACGGGATCTGGGTCGCGGTCCGGGTGGCCGAGTTCTTGCCGTCGGCGCCCACCACGATCCGGCAGTCCAGATGGTGTTCGGTTCCCGCGCTTTCGTAGTCGACCGATGGTGTCGCGCCGTGCCCGACGACGCAGCGTGCGACACCGCGCACGACCGTGGCGCCCGCCTTGGTCGCCGCGGTGGCCAAGGCCTCTCGCAGCTCGGGGTGGCCGACTCCGATGACGCCGGGCGCCTGCGGTACCACCGCGCTGAGATCGATCGCCCCGCGCCGCGCCCGGGCGATGTCGAGACTTTCGTCGTAGGGCACCATCCGGGTGATCACCGAGGCGCCGGCGGCGCCGGTGACGGCGTCGGCGATGCCGAGATCGATCGCTTCGAGAAATCCCCACGGCACCAGGGCCTCGCCGCGAACCTGGTCTCGGTAGACCGGCTCGCGCTCGAGTACGGTCACCGCCACCCCGGCGGCCGCCAGCCGGGCCGCCAATGCGCATCCGGCCACACCGCCGCCGATTATGACTGCGTCACAACGCATTCCATCCTCCTTCGGTTCATTTACTGGTGCATAATGAGATTCTCATTTACTGTGACATAATGATTCGCGGAACGCGAGAGAGGCTTGAGCACCCGGAGGTGTCGGTGGCGCGTCAGCGTGGTGGGACACAACCCGTTCCGTTGTCGGCGCAGGACATTCTCGAGGCCGCACTGCGGATCGTGCAGCGGTGTGGTCTGGATCGGCTGACGGTGCGCGCGGTCGCCGACGAGCTCGGGGTCACGCCGCCGGCGGTGCACTATCACCTGCGCGGCGGGGAGGATCTGGACGCTCGCGTGATCGAAGCGGTGGCCTCCCGCATCGAGATAGCCGTCGATCCCGAGGCGCATTGGGTGGATCAGTACGCCGATCTGGTGTCGAGCATGGACCGCGCGTTCCTGCGCTATCCGGGCACGGGCACTCGGGTGCTCACGGCCGCACGGGAATCCCCGGCCGCCGAACGCCTGACCGGTGCGGCGCTGTCGATTCTGCGCACCGCCGGGTTCGGCGCGGCGGACGCCGTCGACCTCTTCACGGCCACCTATCTGATGTTCGCCGGATGGCTGGTCACCCGCGGCCTGCGCGAGACCGGCGGCACCCATCCGGCGCTGATCGCCGCAGGTGTCACGGCACCGGACCTGGCAGACGGAACGGCGCTCGACCGGGCACTGCGGCGACTGCTGGAAAACGCTGCGGCGGCCCGGTCGGGCACCGGGAACGAACGAGACAATCCACGAGACGGGAGAAAACCATGACCGAAACGACCGCGATCGAACGCTACTTCGCCGCATGGAATGCCGGTGACGCCGACGCGATCATGGCAGCGCTCGATACCGATGTCGTACTCGAGGATGTGCCCAGCGGCCACGTCGCCCGCGGCCCCCGCGAGGCACGGGCTTTCGTCGCCGGGGCGCTGGAGAAGGCGCCCGGGGCCTCCTACGACGTGGTGAGCAGCCATATCAGCGGGGATGCATTCGTCGTGGAATGGATCATGCAACCGATCGGGTTGCGGGGCGCGTCGGTCGGCTCGCTGCGAGGGGGTCGCATCGGTACCAACCGCGATTATTGGAATGCGGGCCCGGCGCCGGCCTGAGAGTGTCCAACGGGGGTGCCTGCATGCCACCGCCGTGGCGGGTGTGGACCGGCTACCTACGGCGCAATCCGCTCTATCCGCAGAATTAGAATATTTAGATAACTGATTCTACTATGGGGGTGATATCGCCCAGCGTCGCGGCCGGGTGCCGTCAGGTGCTCGCGGTCGCGACGGGCGATCGGATCGAGACGAGGAGCAAATATGAATCTGGCCGACAGTGTGGTGTTGGTGACCGGTGGCGCGGGCGGACTCGGTGAGGCCGTGGTCCGGGAGGTCGCCGCGGCCGGTGCCGCGGTGGTCATCGCCGACCTCGCCGACGAGAAGGCCGAGAAACTCGCTGCCGACCTCGGCTCCAAGGTCAAGTACGTGCGCACCGACGTGACCGACGAGGACAGCGTGCGCAATGCGGTGGCCGAGGCCGGCAAGCTCGGCACCTTCCGGTACGCGGTGGTGGCGCACGGTGGTTTCGGCGTCGCGGAGAAGGTGGTCGGCAAGGATGGCAACCCGGCGAGCTTGACGGGCTTCACCAAGACGATCGACCTGTATCTGACCGGTACGTACAACGTGCTGCGCATCGCGGCGGCGGCCATCGCCGGGACCGAGCCCGACGAGGACGGGCAGCGCGGCGCCATCGTGGCCACGGCCAGCATCGCCGCCTTCGAGGGGCAGATCGGCCAGATCGCCTACTCGGCGGCCAAGGCCGGTGTGGTCGGCATGACCATCGTGGCGGCCCGCGACCTCGGGTCCCTGGGCATCCGGGTGGTCACTATCGCGCCGGGCACGATGCGCACGCCGATCATGGAGTCCGTCGGCGACGAGGCGCTGGCCAAATTCGCCGCCAACATCCCGAATCCGCGGCGGCTGGGAAAGCCGGAGGAATACGGTGCGCTCGCGCGCCACATCCTGGAGAACGCATACCTCAACGGCGAGACCATCCGGCTCGACGGTGCGCAGCGGTTCACCCCGCGGTGAGCGCGTGACCTGGGCCCGCCCCCGGGCGGGCCCACGTCGGCCGGGTCGTGGAGCTGAACGCTCGCCGGTTCTACCGCCTCCTTGCGGCCGCTCCGGCGCAGGTGGGCGCGGCGAGTTGAGCTCGCGCCGGCAGCGACCGCCGCCATGTCCGCAGTGCGCACAATTAGTTCTATTATATGATTCATTTAAGGTACCGTTCGGCGGTGGGAGGTAAGCGTGGCAGTCGATTCCCCGACCGGGGCGTCGCGTGGTGCCCAGCGGTCCCCGGCTCGCGGCACCACTCAGCGCGTCCGGGTGCCCAAGATGGCCGAACTCGTCGCTGCCGAACTGCGCCGCCGCATCATCCGGGGCGAATTGTCCGAAGGTGAGGCGCTGTCGTCCGAAACGGAGCTGATGAGCCGATTCGGGGTGTCGCGTCCGACCCTGCGCGAGGCGTATCGGGTGCTGGAGTCCGAACGGCTGATCGTCATCCGCCGCGGCGCCAACGGCGGGGCGCGCGTGCAGCCGCCGCGGCGTGAAGTCGCCGCCCGCTACGCGGGTTTCATCCTCGAGTATCAGGGTGCCTCGGTCAAAGACGTCTACGAAGCACGTGCCGCGCTCGAGGTGCCGAGCGTCGGCCGGTTGGCGCTGCGCCGGTCCGCGGCCGATCTGGCCGCGCTGACCGAGGCGCTCGACCGCTACGACGACGAATACGACCCGTCGCGGTCGATCCGGCTGCACGGCGAATTCCATCAGCTGGTGGTCCGGCTGGCCGGTAACGAAACCCTGACCCTGCTCTCGGAGATGGTGCATCACATCATCGAGACCGCCAACGTGACACTGCAACCCGACAGTGGTCCCTCCGCCGAGCGGGCCCGGCGCGACACCGGCAGGGTCCATCGCAAGCTGGTGGAGCTCATCCGTGGGCGAGATGCGCGCGCGGCCGAGGAACTGTGGCACCGTCACCTCGGCGAAGCCGAGGGCTACGTTCTCGGTGACGATGCGGCGACCAGCGTGCTGGATCTGCTCGGCTGAGAGCTCACAGCCGGCCGTCGCGGCGCAATTCGGCGGGCACCCAGTGCGGTGAGCGGCGCTGCTTGAATGCCTGAAAGCCTTCCAGTGCTTCGGGCCCGGCGAGGCTGGACTCCATCGCGATACGAGCGAAATGCCCGAGGTAGCCGTCCAGACTGGCCTTGATCTCCCGGCGCGCGGCCGGCGCGGTCCGGCAGATCTGGGCCAGGGCTTCGGTTGCGGCGCCGAGAAGTTCGTCGTGGGGCACCACCCGCGAAACGAGCCCCCAGTCCAGTGCCTCCTGCGCGGACAGTGTGCGCCCGGTGAGTAGCAAGTCGCGGGCGCGCACGACGCCGACCACGCGTGCGAGCACCTGGGCGTAGTAGGTATCGGCGATGCCGCGCAACAGTTCCGGGGCGCGGAAACTCGCCCGGTCGCTGACCACCGCCAGATCACTGCACAGAGCGATCATCAGGCCGCCGCCCTGGCACAGGCCGTTGACCGCGCACACCACGGGCTTGGCCGAACGGCGCAGCGTATCGAACGGCGTGACGTCCATTCCGAGCGCGGTTTCGAAATCCAGCCAGTCGTCGGTGCCGCTCTTGCCGAGGTCGCCGCCCGGGACGAAGGTGTCGCCCGTGCCGGTCAGCAGCAGTCCGGCCACGGCGGGATCGCGGTCGACCCGGTTGATCACGTACCGCAGACCGAAGTACATCGCCGGGGTCAGCGCGTTGCGTGCCTCCGGCCGGTCCACCGTGCAGACGGCGAATACGCCGTCGCGCTCGAAGCGAAGATACGGAGTGCCGAGCCAGTCGCCCGAGGGTGGTTTGGGCTGCTCCTGTGCGGACATCGTCTTCCCTTCGTCGGCGGAACCGATCCGATACGGCTAACTTATTATGCTGTATAGGCCGTAACGGCACTGGGGTTGACGATTAGATCAGAGTTTTAGGAATATTGTGCGATATATAGCCGCTGAACAGCTTCTATAAGTTTGACACTTTCGTCAAGTTGGTCCTATCGTAGAGATCGACTCAGTGGCCATGCCGCAGCAACCGCATTTTCGGACAGGGGACATCCCATGACGCAGTTCACCGACGCGCCGATCTTCGACGCCGATCAGCACATGTACGAGACGCCGGACGCGCTGACCCGCTATCTACCTGAGAAGTACCGCCGCGCAGTGCAATTCGTGCAGGTCGGGAACGCGGCGCGGATCGCGATCCTCGGCCGGATCACCGAATACATCCCGAACCCGACATTCGACCGGGTGGCCGCGCCGGGATCGTGGGAGAAGTTCTTCGCGGGTCAGAACGCCGAGGGCAAATCGCTGCGCGAGCTGTCGATCGGCATCGATGCCGAACCCTCGTTCCGGGAGCCTGGACCCCGCATCGCCGAACTCGACCGTCAGGGTGTCGATGAGGCGCTGATCTATCCGACGCTGGCCAATCTGGTCGAGCACTCCGCGGCCGAGGACCCCGAACTGGTGGTCGCGGTGATCCACGCGCTGAACCGTTGGATGCTCGACACCTGGGGCTACACCCATCAGGATCGGCTGTTCATGACACCGGTGATCAGCGCCGCCATGGTCGACGACGCCCGCCGGGAACTGGCCTATGTCGTGGAGAACGGGGCCAAGGTAGTGCTGATGAAGCCGGCTCCGGTGAAGGGCCTGCGGGGCTGGCGCTCGCCGGCGCTGCCGGAGTTCGACCCGTTCTGGAGTGATGTCGAGCAGGCGGGGATCCCGGTGGTATTCCACGCCAGTCAGCCGCCGCTGGACGGCTACATCAACCAGTGGGAACCGCCGGAAACCAACAACCACCTGGAGATGAGCGCGTTCCGCTGGATCGCGTTGGGGCACCGCGAAATCGCCGACATGATGACCAGCCTCATCTGCCACGGCACGCTGACCCGGTTCCCGAAGTTGCGCGTGGCCAGTGTGGAGAACGGCAGCGCCTGGATCCAGCCGCTGTTCGACGATTTCGAGGCCACGTACGCCAAAATGCCGCAGGCCTTCGACGAGCATCCGCACGAGGTGTTCCGCCGCAACATCTGGGTCAGCCCGTTCTGGGAGGGCAAGGTCGCCGATGTGGTGCACACCGTAGGCTGGGACAAGGTGCTGTTCGGTTCCGACTTTCCGCATCCGGAGGGCCTGACCGAACCGCGTGGCTTCTACAAATACGCCGAGGGCATGGACGAGCGGCGCACCCGCGACTTTATGGGTGACAACGCACGTCGTCTGCTCGGGCTTCCTGTGCGCAACCCCGCCGGTGACAGCGTGCCCGTCCCCGCCTAATCAAAATATATTGTGCCACACTGGTATTCGATGAGCGGTATGGCACACGCCGGTTGACGACCCGGTCGGCCCGGCGCGCGGGTGTGCGCCGAGAAAGGTGTGAGATGTCGCTGGAGTCGGCACCGATAGCGTCTGCGACGCTGCTGGATCTGCTGGAGCTGGAGCAGATCGATCGCGATCTGCACCGTTCGGTCGTGCTTTTCGACGAGCCGTTCTCGCTGTACGGGGGGCAGGTCGCCGCGCAGGCCCTGTACGCCGCCGGGCGGGCGGTACCACCGGGGCGATTGCCGCATTCGCTGCACTGTTACTACCTGCGCGGTGGCAGTGCGGCGCGGCCGGTGCTGTTCCGGGTCGACCGGGACCGCGACGGCCGGTCGTATTCGGCGCGCCGGGTGACCGCACTGCAGGATGGCGAAGTCATCTTCACGATGTCCGCGTCGTTCGCGACGCCGCGGCGCGACGCGGACCACGAGGTCGAGCCGATGCCCGACATCGCAGCGCCGGAGTTGCTGCCCGAGTGGGAATTCGAGCGCATGTGGTCGATGCAGGCGCGAGTGCCACCGCAGCGAACCCGCTCCACTCCGTGGCCGAGCCGGTTCTGGGCTCGCAGCGCGATCGAGCTGCCGGATTCGCCGCTCGTGCACGCCTGTGTCCTGACCTATCTGTCCGATACGTCAAGTGGTCTGGTGGATGTGCCCGGCGGCGCGCAGTGGGCGGGTTCGACTCTCGACCACACCGTGTGGTTCCATCGTCCGGCGCGATTGGACGAGTGGGTGCTGGTGGACCTGCTCCCGCGGACGGTAGCCGGAGGGCGGGGGCTCTACACCGGAACGGTTCGCCGGGCCGACGGCGCCACGGTGGCCACCCTGGCTCAGGAGTCGCTGTTCCGGGAGCCGCCGCCAGGCAGGCCCCTGCCGAAGATCTGAATCGCCGCCGCGGCTGTGAAACCTGATGCGCCGCCGGAAAATCCGGCGGCGCTCGGTCTCCACGGGGCGGCGGTCGTCACGGCGTGTGCTTGTCCGCGGGCCGCAGCGCGGAGGCCGTCCGCCAGTCCTCCAGTCCGTAGTCCACCGTGCCGACGTAGGTTTCGCCGCGCGAGATCTCACTCCAATGGGCGTGGTTGAGCTGATGGATCGTGAAGCAGGCGTCCAGCGCGGTGCTGAAGCCCTGGGCGTCCTGTGCCTGGTTGACCGAATCCTTGATCAGCAGCGCGGCCATCGACGGGACCTTGCCGATGCGGGCCGCGAATTCGACCGTTCGCTCCGATACGCTTTCGGCGGGGAAGATCTTGCTCACCATGCCGAGCGCATACGCCTGTTCGGCGTCGATCGAATCACCGGTCAGCAGTAGCTCTTTGGCTTTGCGAGGGCCGAACTCCCACGGGTGGGCGAAATATTCGACGCCGCACATGCCGAGCCGGGTGCCGACCACATCGGCGAAGACAGTGCCCTCGGCGGCCACGATGAGATCGCAGCACCATGCCAGCATGAGTCCGGCCGAAAGGACTTTGCCGTGCACCTGGGCGATGGTGATCTTGCGCAGCTGTCGCCAGCGCTTGGTGTTCTCGAAATAGTAATGCCACTCTTGACGCAGCCGCGATTCGGCGCCGTCGAGAGTGCCTCCGTTGCATTGGAAACTCGGATGCTGGTCGGGTCCGGGCTCGCGTTCGGCGACGCTCTCGGCGGTGCCCAGATCATGTCCGGCCGAGAATGCGGGACCGTCGCCGCACAGAACCACCACGCGGACTGTGTCGTCGGCTTCGGCGCGTTCGAAGGCCTCGCCCAATTCCACGAGCATCCCACGGTTCTGGGCGTTGCGCGCCTGCGGCCGGTTCAGGGTGATGCGTGCGATGCGGCCCTGTTCGAGAGTTTCGTAGCGGATGTAGCGGTAACTCATGGGGACGCCTTTCCCGGCAGCTGCCGACGGCGAGCTCCGGACTTTAATTGACGATAGTGACAAACTGGCCCGTTCCGGACGGGTATGGGCGGGATCCTACGAAAATCTCCTGTTGCTACACAAACAAGAACCCACTTTCGATAGTATTTGACGATGACGTCAAGTAAGAGTAGCGGAAGTGGATCCAGCGCCCGCGCCACCCGGGCGGGGGCCGATCCCACCGGAGTCGCCGTCGTATGCGTCGAATGTCAGAACGGCGTGATCGGGCCCGAGTCGGTTCTTCCTGCGCTGGCCGCCGATGTACGGGCCGTCGTGTCGGGTATCGCGCGGCTGCTGGCCGGCGCCCGGACCGCCGGTATCCCGGTGGTCCACGCGACGTTCGAAGGATTCCTCGGTGCCGGTGGGCCCGGGCAGGCGCCGTTGTGGCGTGCACTGGACCGAGCCGGCGGGTGGGGGCCGGGGGACCCGTCCACCCAAGTCGTCGCGGAGCTGCTGGATCCGGCCGACTTCGTGCTCGGCCGGCATCAGGGCCTCTCGCCCACACACGGGACGGAACTTCTTCCGGTACTGCGCAGCATGGGAATTCACACTGTGGTGCTGGCGGGGGTCTCGCTGAATGTGGCCCTGCCGTTGACCGCGGCCGATGCGAGCGAGGAGGGATTCCGGGTGGTGGTCGCGCGCGACGCGGTGATGGGCACCCCGGCCGAGTACGCCGAGCAGGTGCTGCGCAATACGATGGCTATGCTGGCCGATATCGTCACCGTCGACGACCTGACCACCGCCTGGGCCGCGTCGGCTCTGCGCGCGTAACCGGACGGGGCTCAGGCGGTCAGGATCGCCATCAGGAAATCGGTTGCGGTGCGGACGATGTCGTCGGGATCCACCGGCAGCTGTTGCTGGGTGTGGCTCAGATACCAGGATCGGTCCAGCATGGCCTGGACGCACAGTCCCAGCGCCTCCGGTGCGGCGGCCGGGTGGCGCTGGCGGTTGCGCAGATTCATCCCGAGCAACCACACCACCCGCATCTGCATCCGGGTGCTGGCAATCTTGACATCTTCGTCGGAAGGGCCCGGTTGGGCCGAGAGTATGAAGGCCCCGTGCTTGTCCATGAAGGCGAAATAGCCGCGCACCCAGGTCTCGACGTCCTCGCGAGTGCACGGCTGGGCAATGGTGTCCCAGCGTGCGACCACGTCGAGCAACTCGTGATAGGTCTCCTCGCCCAGGGTGTTGAAGATTTCGCGCTTATCGCGGAAGTAGGTGTAGAAACCGGCCCGCGAGATCCCGCAAGCATCGGTGATGTTGTTGATCCGGGTGCCCGAATAGCCGCGTTCCAGAAACAGCTGTTTGGACGCCTCCAGGATGGCGTTGCGCGTGCGCGCCGCGCGTGCGCCCAGCCGGGGGTCGCCGGTGCCGTCGTCGGTCCGGCTGCTGTCGTCGTCGAGTGCGGGCGCCGATGAATCGTTCATGATGGGGCCAGTCTAGGAGATTCCGGTGCGGGATCCGGCGGTGCGCGCCCGGGGCCGGCGGGAATCCGGACAGTTTTGTCAACTGTGGCGCCCGGGAGCTTCCGTCATCGGCTCGGCCGGTCGAGGGTGGGATCTGCGCCGGTGCCGAGGTGCGGTAATACCCGTTGATCGGTGGTTCGACCCCTGGGCCGGATCACGGTCGGTTGGCGCCGGATACAGGTGGATAGGTGATAATAGTGGTATCAGCTGACCCATACCGGAGGAAATTCATGTCTGCGATGCCACTGTCGACGTCGGTCGTCCGCGTGCCGAAGGCCGGTGAAATGGTGGCCGCCCAATTGCGCCGTCAGATCGTCACCGGTGAACTGCGTGAGGGCGATGCGCTGCCGTCGGAGACCGAACTCATGGAGCGATTCGGCGTGTCGCGTCCCACCCTGCGCGAGGCATTCCGAATCCTGGAGTCCGAACAGGTGATTCAGGTGCGGCGCGGTGCGCGCGGTGGCGGCCGGGTGATGATGCCCGACGTATCCGCGGCCGCTCGCTACGCCGGCACCCTGCTGCAGTACCGCAAGGCAACCCTCGCCGACGTGCACGAGGCCCGAGCCAATCTCGAGGTGGCAGCGGTGGCCACGTTGGCGCGTAAGCGGACCGCGGCCGACCTGCGGGCCCTCGATGACATGCTTGCCAAAGGCGAAGCGCTGCTGAGTGACCCGCCGGCCTTCGGTAAGGGATACGACCTGGAGTTCCACCGCACACTGATGCAGTTGGCGGGAAATCAGACGATGATCGTGCTGCTCGACATCGTCTCGACGATCATCGAAAGCCACGTCGAGAACTTCCTGCGTGAGCACCGCGGTGACACCGGCGCCGAATCCAAGGCCGCGGCAGCGCACCGGGCACACGTCAAACTCGTGCAGTTGATCCGGGACAAGGACGCCGTCAAGGCCGAAACCTTCTGGCGTAAACATCTGGCTCAGGTCAAGAACTTCATGATCGAGGACCCGGAGGAGTCGGTCCTCGACGTGCTGCCTTAGGCCGCCGCCCGGCCGCGCGCCCGGTGGGGACGCGGCCGGGGCGGGCAGCGCTATCCGGTCCCGCTCGGGTCAGGCCCGATCTCGTCCGAGGACGGTGACCGCGGAGACCGCGGTGGGGCCGCCGATATTGTGCGCCAAGCCGATCCGCGCGCCGTCGACCTGGTTGGCGGCGCTACCGCGCAGCTGTTCGAAGATCTCGAAGCACTGCGCCACGCCCGTGGCCCCCGGCGGGTGCCCCTTGGCCTTCAGTCCGCCGCTGGGATTGACCGGCAGTGATCCGCCGATCGTCGTCGCGCCGGACTCCATGAGTTTGTATGCCCCGAACCGGTCGGTGAATCCCAGGTCCTCGTAGCTGATCAGTTCCACACCGGTGAAGCAGTCGTGCACCTCGGCCACATCGATGTCGCCGGGCGTCAGGCCCGCCATGGCGTAGGCGGCCTTCGCCGCGCGCACGGTGGCGGGGAAGGTGGTCATATCGGCTTTGTGCTGATGCATCACCCGATCGACGCCCAGGCCCACGCCCCGGATCCACACCGGTCGATCGGTATAGCGGTCCACCACATCCTCGGCGGCCAGCACCAGCGCCGCGGCGCCGTCGCTCTGCGGTGTGCAGTCGTAGAGGCCGAACGGCTCCACCACCATCGGCGCGTTGAGTACCTGCTCGATGGTGATCTCTTGCCGCAGTTGGGCTTTCGGGTTCGGCACCGCGTGGCGGTGATTCTTCACCGCCACCATCGCCATATGTTCGCGGGTGGCGGGGGATTCGTGCAGATAGCGGCTCACGTGCAGCGCGAAATTCGCCGGGGCGATCAGTCCGAGCGGATAGTCCCAGGCCATATCGCGGGTCATCCCGGCCCATTCCCAGAAGGTGTCCTTGCTCGCGGACTCCCGGACCTTGTCGGCGCCCATCACCAGGGCGGTGTCGAAGGCGCCCGACGCGATCCCGAACAGCGCGTTGCGCACCGCGTCATTGCCTGTGGCGCAGGCGTTTTCGACTCGAGTTATCGGGATGTCGAGCAGGCCGCAGCTGTCGGCGAGGATCCCGGACGGGAAGCCGTCGGTGGTGGACAACTCGCCGAACCAGGCCGCCTGGATCTCGGCGGGAGCGATGCCCTTGTCCACGTTCGCGATACACTCCGCGAAGGCCATCGGCAGCAGATCTTTGATGCCCAGCCCGAAATGTTCGCCGAACGGTGTCATTCCCGCCCCGACGATCGCGACCCTTCTCATGCGATCTCCTTCTGTGTGTGTTGCGCGGTGTCGGGGATGAAGGCGTACCCGTAGTCGGGAACGCCCGAACGCACCGCGACCCGGCGCAGGACCATGCGGCCGCGGTCACCGATGCCGACCGAACCGGATTCGGCGGCAGTGGTTTTCGCCAGTGCGCGCACCGCGACTCCGTCCAGTTCGACGATGACCAGTGAATACGGGCTGGGCAGGCCGGGGACGGGCACGTGCACCGTGACTTGCGTGTAGACGGCTCCGGTGCGCGGCAACTCCACCAGCTCGGCCGGCTCGACGAGGCGGCCCTCGGTGTCGATCGACAGCCGCGGCGGGAAATCCAGCGCGCCGGTGGCGGGGTTGCGCGAGGCCTGCCAGCGCAGCTTGGCATCGAAGGCGCGCTCGTAGGCGGCCAGCGAGATGGGGATGTCGAGGCCCGGCGCCCGGACGAGGTGCGGAACGGGGCGCGCCTGGAGTTCGTTGCGCACCACCGATGCGGTACCGCCATCCACGCCGAGACCGCTCACCGTCGCCTGTTCGACACCGAGAAGTACACCCTCGGTGCCGGTTTCGGCCATCCGAGCCAGGGCGAACACGGCCGCGGACGCGCCTGTCGTCGGCAGCTGCGGCGCAGTGGCACTCGACAGCGCGGTGGCCGTCTTGTGATCCACTCCAGCAACCGCGCTCACCTCACCTGGCCAGGCGGTCCGCACCGATCGCAGGATTCCGCGTTCGCGCAGCAGGCGCGGATCCCCGTAGTCACGGGTCGCGCCCGCGGCGTCACGGGTCCGGACCGGAAGGCTGCGGGCCAGCCGGGCCACCGGACGGACGGTGAGACCGGTCTCGCCGATGACCGCCGCGGCGGCGCCGGCCGGTTCCAGATCGACGGCAATGACCAGGGTGCGCGGGCGCGCGGTGGCGATCGCGTCCAGCGCCGCGGGGGCGCCGCCGATGCGCTCGGTGACCTCGATGTCGGGATCGAGTCCGAGTCCTGCCAGCAAGACTGCTCCGCTACCGCCCTCCAAGAGCGGAAAGTCCCTGGTGACCAGGGTGACCCGGGCGATCTGTCCGCCGCCTCGCCGGGCGGCGCACCCGGCTTCGACCGCCATCGTGACCGCATCCTCGTCGTCCCCGGCGGTGCGCCGCTGCGCAGTTCCCCATGGCGGCAGGTAAGTGCCTAGTGAACTGATCCAACTCATTGCCACAACCCCTGTTCGGTCGTCGGCGCTAAGGGCGCTCGAAGTAGCATATTTAACTAACTATTTATACTACATTGGGGTGCGATGTGCCGATGCGGATCGGCGCGGATGCCGAGCGGTGCGGCCGTGAACCGAGGGCGCGCCGGCCTACTCACGCAGCCGCGCGAGAGCGGCTCCTCTGTCGACTCGCGCCGGCCGGCGCCGCCGAGATCGAGAACGCTACCGGCCGCAGCGTGATCCCTTACGGCGTACGCGGGGGTTGCTGGGGCGAGCTGGACGGTCCGGTCGAGGTGCCGCACGGCAACCTCGGGACTGATACAGCTAAATAATTGTGGTGTTATTACGATTATTCCTATTTGGATCCGACGCCGGGCGCTGCGCTCCTATCATGTCGCCAAGGCTGCACCGCCGACACGTGCCATGGGGTTGTTCCGGTGCGTCTGCTCGCGCAGGCCCCGCCGGGCCGGCCGGCCTGTCTTTGGCGTGGCGGATTAGTGACGCAGTGTCAGACTACTCCCTACGGCGCCGGAAAATCATCGCGCTTTACCGTCGTAAAGTCACTGCGCAATATTGACGCTACTGTCAGATCAGTTCTACAGTGAAGAGGATCAAGTGGTTGCGGCCGATCGTGACGACGTGCCGCATGGACACGGGATGTGACTGGATTTGTTGGAACAGGCCGAGGGTGTGTCGCACGGTGGTGCGGTCGCGGTCGAATACGTGCGGCCGGAGGTGCGGCTGCTGCCGGCGCCGACGGCGGTATCGGAACCATTCTGGACCGGCGGCCGCGACGGGAGGTTGCTGATCTACCGGTGTCGCAGTTGCCAGCGGTGGTTTCATCCCGGATCGGCGGCGTGTTTCCGCTGCCGGAGCACCGATGTGGTCCCAGAACCGGTTTCCGGCCGCGGCCGGGTGGCCGCGTTCACCGTCAATCGCCAGCCTTGGATTCCGGGATTTCCGCCGCCCTATGTCGTGGCGATGATCGAACTGGCCGAAGAGCCCGATGTCCGAGTGGTGAGCAATGTGGTCGGGGTGGTGCCGGAGACCGTGTCGGTCGGCCTCGAGGTCGAGGTGTTCTTCGAGCAGTGGGACGACATCTGGCTTCCGCTGTTCCGTCCCGCGGCAGGAGTGAGCGATGAGTGAGCCGAGCGGTCTGTTCGGACGCAAGGCCGTAGTGACCGGCGCCGGCAAGTCTCAGGTCGGGCGGCGTCTGGGCCGCAGCGGTCTGGAATTGACCGTCGAGGCCGCCCTGCGGGCCATCGCCGATGCGGGCCTCGAGCCTGACGATATCGACGGGGTGGCCAGCTATCCCGGTCCGGGCGTCCCCGATCCCGGTTTCTCCGGGGCCACTGTGCACGAGCTGCGCAACGCACTCGGACTGCGCAGCCGGTGGTTCACCAGCAGTATGGAGACCGCGGGGCAGATCGGCCCGGCGATCGATGCCTGTATGGCGGTAGCCACCGGGCTGGCCGACCACGTGCTGGTGTATCGATCGGTATGGGAGTCGACCGCGCAGACCGCCGGGCGCGCATCGGTACTGTTCGGGAGCGGCCGGCTGCCCGATCACCTGGAATACTTCGGCCCCTTCGGCGCGGTGTCGGCGGCGAACTGGCTGGCTATGGCCGCCCAACGCTATATGCACGACTTCGGTCTCACCCGCGAACAGCTCGGCGCCATCGCGGTGAACGCCCGGACCAACGCCGGACTCAATCCCGACGCCGTCTATCGCACCCCCATGTCGCTCGAGGATTACCTCGAGGCGCGGATGATTTCCGATCCGTTCTGCCTCTACGACTGCGATGTGCCCTGCGACGGGGCCAGCGCGGTGATCATCTCCCGGCGCGAGGCCGCCGCCGGTCTGCCGAAGCCGCCGCTGACAGTCGAATCCGTCGGCACCGGCATGTTCGAACGCGCGACCTGGGACCAGCGCGCCGACATCACGACGATGGCGGCGCACGATGCCGCGACGACGCTGTGGGAGCGCACCACCCTGCGCCCGGCCGATGTCGATATGGCCCAGCTCTACGACGGCTTCAGCTTCCTGACGGTGCAGTGGCTCGAGGCGCTGGGATTCTGCGAGCGCGGCCGCGTCGGTGAATTCGTCGAGGGCGGGCATCGCATCGCTCTCGATGGGGAGCTGCCGCTCAACACCAGCGGCGGCCAGCTGTCCGGTGGCCGCCTGCACGGCATGGGATTCCTGCACGAAGCCTGCGTCCAGCTGTGGGGTGAGGGTGGCGATCGGCAGGCGCCCAAGACTCCGGAGCTCGTGGCGGTGGCGGTCGGCGGCGGCCCTGTCGCCGGGGCCATGCTGCTCAGCCGGCGTGATTGAGAGGTCCTCGGAGATCATGACAGCCCCCACGACATCGCACATCACCCGCGGAGAAGCGCGGATGCTGATCGCCGGCGTCCTGACCGATGCCGCCTCGGGCGCGCGCTATGACAACATCGATCCGGCGACCGAGCAGGTCATCGGTGATACCGCCGACGCCGGCGCGGCGGATGTCGATCGTGCGATCGCCGCGGCGCGGACGGCATTCGACGACGGTGTCTGGGCCACCGATCGCGAATTTCGCAAACACTGCCTGCGTCAGCTGCACGAGGCTCTGCAGGACGAGAAGGAAGCCTTCCGTACCGAGCTCGTCGCCGAAGCCGGATCGCCGGTGTCGATCACCTATATGGCCCAGCTCGATTGGCCGCTGGCCGACGCGATCGCCTATCCAGCTGAACTCATCGATGATTTCGAGTGGGAGCGAACGCTTCCCGACACCGAGCTGTTCGGCGCGGTCAGTCATCGTCGCGTGGTGAAGGAGCCGATCGGCGTCGTCGCGGCCATCGTGCCGTGGAACTTTCCGATCGAAGTGGCGCTCAACAAGATCGGACCGGCCCTGGCCACCGGCAATACCGTCGTTCTCAAGCCTGCCCCGGACACCCCGTGGGGCGCGGCCCGCATCGGCCGGCTCGTCGCGGAGCGGACCGACATCCCGGCGGGTGTGTTCAACGTGGTGACGACCTCCGACAACGGTGTCGCCGAGCAGCTACTGGTGGATCCGCGCGTGGATATGGTGTCGTTCACCGGCTCGACCGGCGTCGGCAAACGCATCGTCGAGTTGTCGGCGGCGACGTTGAAACGGACCTTCCTCGAGCTCGGCGGCAAGAACGCGATGGTGGTACTCGACGACGCGGATTTCGGTGCCGTCATTCCGCAGTCGATGATCGCCTGCATGCACGCCGGTCAGGGATGTGCGCTACCGTCCCGGTTGCTGGTGCCGCGCAGCCGCTACGCCGAAGCGGTCGAGATCGCGACCGCGACATTCGGTGGTATCGCGTACGGCGATCCCACCGATCCGGCCAATTTCTCCGGCCCGCTGGTCAACGCGCGCCAGCGCGACCGTGTGCTCGACTACATCCGCAAGGGCGAGTCGGAAGGCGCCAGGATCACCGTCGGGGGCGGTCGCCCCGAGCATCTTTCGCAGGGCTACTACGTGCAGCCCACGGTGTTCGCCGACGTCGACAACACGATGACCATCGCGCGGGAGGAAATCTTCGGCCCGGTCCTCGCGGTGATCCCGTTCGAGGACGACCGCGATGCGATCCGCATCGCCAACGACAGCCCGTATGGGCTGTCCGGCTCGGTGTGGGGTGGCGACCCCGAACGTGCCGACGCGATCGCTCGTGGCATCCGCACCGGCACGCTGATGGTCAACGGCGGAATGTTCTACGGCGCTGATTCACCGTACGGCGGCTACAAGCAGAGCGGTCTGGGCCGCCAGAACGGTCGCGAAGGTTTCGAACAGTACCTCCAGACAAAGGTTGTCGGATTCCGCTGATCCCTCGCGGGGTGTTCCGGAACGAGCAGGAAGAAAGGACTCCGATCGATGGAGCCGATTCTCGAAGGTGTGAAAGTCGTCGAACTCGCGGCGTGGACATTTGTGCCGTCCGCGGGCGCCGTGCTGGCCGACTGGGGCGCCGACGTCATCAAGATCGAACACCCGGAGACCGGGGACCCGCAGCGCGGACTGGTCAATTCCGGGGTGGTGGCCGGGTCGACCGGGGTCAACCATTTCATCGAGCAGCCCAACCGGGGGAAGCGCAGCGTCGGACTCGACGTCGCCAACCCGCAAGGACTGGAAATCCTGTACAAACTCGTCGAACAGGCCGATGTCTTCGCGACGAATCTGTTGCCCGGGTCCCAGCAGCGCCTCGGCGTCGACCTCGACGCGATCCGGGCGCGCAATCCGAAGATCATCTACGCGCGCGGGCACGGTTACGGGCCGAAGGGACCGCAGGCCGATCGCGGCGGATTCGACCTCGCGGCCTACTGGGCGCGCGGTGGCATCGGTGACGCGCTGGCCGCGGGTGACGGCAGCTATCCGCCGATCCAGCGGCCGGCCTTCGGCGATGTCTTCGGAGGTTTCGCCATCGCGGGCGGTGTCGCGGCCGCCCTGTACCGGCGCGAGCGCACCGGGCAGGCCTCGGTTGTGGACGTATCACTACTGGGAACCGCACTGTGGCAGCTGGGTCCGGATGTGGTGGGGTCCAAGGTGATCGGCTCGAACATCCCGAAATACGACCTCGATGAAATGCCGAACCCGGTGACCAGTATCTATCGCACCCAGGACAATCGGTTCCTGGCACTGGTGCTGCTGCAGTCGGACCGATTCTGGCCCGACCTGTGTGCGCGCATCGGCCGGTCCGATCTCGTCTCCGACGACCGATTCTCCGACGCTCGTGTTCGTTTCGCCAACCGCCGGGAATGCACCGCGGAACTGCGCCGGACCTTCGAAGCTCAGCCGCTCGAGTATTGGCGCAAGCAGTTGGAGGATTTCGACGGGGTGTGGGATGCCTTCGAATCCGCCCTCGAACTGCACGATGATCCGCAGGTGACGGCCAACGGCTATCTGCCGAAGGTGACCGACGCCAACGGAAACACCTTCGCGCTGGCGGCCAATCCCGTCCAGTTCGACGAGACACCCGCGGCATTGCGCCCGGCGCCCGGCCACGGGGAGCACACCGACGACGTGCTGCAGGAACTGGGGCTGGACTGGGACCGCATCATCGCCCTGAAGGAGTCGGGGGCCGTCATCTGATCTGGCCGCCTTCGGGGACCGAATCACTACTGCGACAAGAGAAATGGGCAAGACAGTGGGCAAGCTGGAAGACAGGGTCGTCTTCGTCACCGGAGCCGCGCGCGGCCAGGGCCGGTCGCATGCGATTCGGTGCGCGGAGGAAGGCGCCGACATCGTCGGCATCGATATCTGCGCCGACATCGACCTCGTCCCGTACAAACTCGGCACCTCCGAGGACCTCGACGAGACCGTGCGACTGGTCGAGAAGACCGGCCGGTCCATGCTGGCCCGCAAGGCCGATATCCGCGATCTGGCGTCGTTGCAGTCCGCATTCGACGCAGGCGTCGAACGGTTCGGTCATATCGACACCGTCTTGGCCAATGCCGGTGTGCTGCTGAGCAATACCGGCGAGAGAGATGCCGCCGAGGTGTTTCGCGCCGGTATCGATCTGCTGCTGATCGGGCCCTGGAATACGGTTCGTGTCGCCTTGCCCCATCTGATCGAGCGGGGCGAGCAGGGGCACCGGGACGGCAATATCGTCGTGACGAGTTCGATGGCGGCCATGTTGGGACTCGGCAACGGAACGGGCGGTGACGACGCCTACGGTATGGCGAAACTCGCGCTGACCGGAATGGTGCGCCAGTACGCGAATTACCTTGCCCAGTACCACATTCGGGTGAACGGTGTCGCGCCGACCAATTGCGCGACACCGATGGTGACGCAGAACCCGGAACTGTTCAATGTGCTCGGCGCCTATCCGAACCTGGCCAATGCCATGCAGACCCTGTTACCGGACCTGCCGATGATCGAGCCGCGCGATGTCAGTGAGGCCATTGTTTTCCTCATCACGGAGTCGGGGCGCTCGTTCACCGGAAGCACCCTCAATGTCGATGCGGGAATGGCGACTCGACGCTAGAACCAACGTCGCACGCGGGCGGTCACCGCCGTACGCACGTGCGACGAACAGAGTAAGGAGTGCATATGTCGGGGCCGGATCGGCTGATCGTCTGCGCGAGCCACAGTCCGGGAATGATGCGCGATGTGGAACATGTCTACGGCAAAGAGTTCCGGGATGGTCTGGTGCGGGTACGCGCCCTTGTCGAGGAATTCGCACCGGATGTGGTGGTGCTCTTCGGCGGTGACCATCGTCGCGCCTTCCGCAAGGCGGTGCCGTCGTTCGCGGTCGCGCTCAGTGCCTCGATCATGGCCGAGGCGGGTCAGCCCGCAGGAGCATTGCGGGTGCCGCCCGAGCCGGCGCGGGGGCTCGCGGACCATCTGCTCGACGCCGGATTCGATATCACGGTATGCCGCGATATCGAATTGGATCACGCGTTCGCACAGCCGCTGCGCGATCTCACCGAGGGCCTGGCCGCCTATCCGGTGATTCCGGTGCCGATCAACTGCGCCACGGCACCGCTGCCGGCGCCGAGGCGCGTACTCGAATTCGGCGCCGCCGTCGGGAATTTCCTCGACGGTCTCGACGAGCGGGTGCTGGTGATCGGCACCGGCGGGCTCTCGCACTCCCCGCCGAGCCTGGAGGTCGATACCCACGATATGAGCGACGAGGAACGGGCGCGCATCATCGCCGCGGGCTACGCCGCCGCCGAGAAGAAGATCCGGCCCGAGTGGGACCGCGCCTTCCTCGACGCGCTGACCACCTGGGACGTCACCCGGCTGGCCGAGCTCGCCGCTGTCGCCACCGAACAGGCCGGTGTCGGGGCCAATGAGGTCCGGACCTGGCTGGCCGCGGGCGCGGCCGGTGCCGGGAAGCCGTTCGAATGCGTCTGCTACGAACCGGTGGAGAAATGGATCACCGGGATGGGGCTCGCTATCTCGCGCGGATGAATGGCATCCGCCGGAACAAGGAGGGTCACGATGGCTGAATTCGACCGGAGCGAGGTCGAGGCTGCATTCCACAACTATGTGATGACCGGATTGGTCTACGAGGACTGGCAGGTGTGGGCGAATCTGTTCACCGACGACGCCGTCTACACCGATCACTACTACGGCCGGTTCACCGGCCCCGGTGAAATCGTGCGGTTCCTGGAGGGGACGATGGGCGCCGCCCCGCAGGTGTACAGCCCGCTGAAGTGGTATCTGATCGACGGCGGCCGGGTGGTGTACGAGATCGTCAATCGCGCCGACAATCCGGAACCGGGTGCGGCGCCGATCGACTTCCCGTCGCTGCAGATCATCGAATACGCCGGCGGCGGCCGGTGGCGTTCGGAGGAAGATATATGGGTTACTGGCGAGATGGCCGATTTCTCCGCGCGATATCAGCGCGCACTCGACGCGTATCCGCAAACCCCGCAGCAGCGTTTGAGCCGCCGCGACTGGGGACCATGGGTGTCGTGGGCGCGTCCCGAACCCGGTCACGTCGCCGAACCGTCGTGGGTGACCCGCGAGGGTTTCGTTCCCTTCTCCGGTATCGCCGATATCGATTTCGGCGTGCGGAGCCATTGAATTGCAGCGCCATCTGGATGGCGGCCGCGTCGGACCGCAGTGCCGGCGAATTGGGGCCGTCGAGATGTGGCCGAGACCTGGTGGAGGAATTGACCGAT
The DNA here is from genome assembly GCF_001665865.1 of Nocardia sp. 852002-20019_SCH5090214. Taxonomy (NCBI): domain Bacteria; kingdom Bacillati; phylum Actinomycetota; class Actinomycetes; order Mycobacteriales; family Nocardiaceae; genus Nocardia; species Nocardia sp. 852002-20019_SCH5090214. The sequence continues at coordinate 24,797 of NZ_LZMK01000221.1, forward strand.
GACACAGCTGGGCAGTGAGATCGACACCGCTTTCCGGCATTTCTACTCGACCGGCCCGATACACGGGGATTGGGCGAGCTGGGCCGACTCGTTCACCGCGGATGCGAAATACCACGATCCGCACCGGGGCGCCGCCGTGGGCCCCGAGGCGATCCGGGAATTGGTCGAGTCGAGTCTGGCCGGCTCGATTCCGGTCTATTCACCGCTGGTCTGGTACGCCGCCGACGGGGACCGCGTCGCCTTCCGCAGCGTGCATCGCGCGGACCGTCCCGATGGGGGCAGTATCGCCGCGGAATTCACCTCGACTACGATCCTCACCTACGCCGGGGACGGCCACTGGTCGGGCATGGACTGCTGGTGGCTGCTGCCGGAGCGAAAGAAGTTCGTCCGCGAATACCTGCGGGCCCGTGAGGAGCCCGGGCCGGTGCGGGAACCGGCCGCACCGCGCGATTGGGGCCCGTGGGTCGACTGGGCCCGGCCCGTCCCCGAAACCCGTCGCTGAGATCGCGGCGGACGGAAAACGCTGGGTGCCTGGACGAAATGTCCGGGCACCCAGCGTTTTTCGTGTCGTCGAGGTCTGGGGCGACAGTCAGCGGGGGTCAGCGTCCCTTCCACACCGGCTTGCGCTTCTCGGCGAAGGCACGCGGGCCCTCCTGTGCGTCCTCGGAGTAGGCGACTGCGGTCAATTCCGCGGTGGTGGCGGCCCAGCCGCGATCCTCGCCGGGGCGCTCGCCGGCGCTGCTCTGCCCGAGGGCGATGCGCTTGGTGGCCTGAACCGCCAGCGGTGCGTTGTCCGCGATCCGGTGGGCCAGATCCAGCGCCTGCTCGAGCACCTGCCCCGCGGGGACCACGCGGTTGACCAGATGCAGTTCCAGGGCCCGCTCGGCACTGATCGCATCGCCGGTGAGCAGCAGCTCCAACGCCACTACCTGCGGCAGCCGGGTGGGTAGCCGGAACGCGCCACCGGCACCGGCGATCAGCCCGCGGGTCACCTCGGGCAGGCCGAAGCTCGCGGTGTCGGCGGCGATCGCCAGATCGCTGGCGAGCACCAATTCGGTCCCGCCACCGAGGGCGGGACCGTTGACCGCGGCGATGGTCGGCTTGCTGATCGGATGCGAGACGTAACCGGCCAGTCCCCAGTGCTCGCGCCCCTCCGGAATCACCGCCTCTCCGCGCGAGATGGCCTTCAGATCGGCGCCGGCGCAGAACGCCTTGTCGCCGGCGCCGGTGAGCACGACCGCGCGGATCTCCGGATCGCGGTCGGCCGCTTCCAGCGCGTCGCCGATCCGGACGCACATCTCGGCGTTGAGGGCATTGCGGGCCTGCGGGCGATTGAGCGTGATGAGCAGGACATAGCCGTGGCGTTCGACGAGAACGGTCGGCGCCGCGACCTCGGTCTGGCTATTGGTCACCTGGGTCCCTATCTTTTCCGGTCCGCCGTGCGGCGGATTCATTTCCATACTGATGCGATGTCCACCGGCCACCGCGGCGGTGGTGCGGGGACGGCCGGGGGAGTGCGGGAGAACACCGGCGCGGGTGCCGGTTGCACCGCGCCGTCGATGTCGACGAATACGCCGCGGGCGCGCATATGCTCGTCGTCCTGGGCTTCGGTCATCGTCAGCACGGGTGTCACACACGCGTCGGTGCCGTCGAACATGTTCGCCCAATCGTCGCGGGAGCGGGTCGCGAACTTCTCGGCGAAGACCTTGCGCATCTTCACCCAGCCTTCCGGATCTCGTTGCGGGCCCAGGGTTTCCGGCTCCAGATCGAGGATTCGCAGCAGTTCGGCATAGAACTTCGGCTCCAGCGCCGCCACCGCGACATAGCGTCCGTCGCTGCATTCGTAGGTGTCGTAGAACGGCGCGGAACCGTCGAAGATATTGGTGCCGCGCTCATCGGACCAGCGTCCGGAGGCGCGCATCGACCACAGCAGATGACCCAGCGCCGGGGCCCCGTTGACCATCGCGGCGTCGACGACCTGGCCCCGGCCGGAACGCTGCCGCTCGACCAGTGCCGCCAGCACGCCGACGACCAGCGACATCGAGCCGCCACCGAAATCGCCGAACAGGTTCAGCGGCGGAACCGGCCGCTGATCCGCACGACCCACGGCGTGCAGTAGTCCGGTGATCGAGATGTAGTTGAGATCATGGCCGGCCTGCTGGGCGCGTGGACCGGTTTGTCCCCAGCCGGTGACGCGGCCGTAGATCAACCGCGGGTTGCGCTCGAGCGCCACCCGCGGCCCGATGCCGAGGCGCTCGGTGACCCCGGGCCGGAAACCCTCGAGCAGCACGTCGGCTCGTTCGATGAGGGACAGGATCTGCTCACGGTCGGCCGGGTGCTTGAGGTCGGCTTCGACCAGGGTGCGCCCGCGCTGCTGAGCGGGCCGGTGGCCGGTCGCGCCGGGAATTCGGCGGTCGATCAGCACCACGTCGGCACCCAGATCGGCCAGTGTCATCGCGGCGTGCGGTGCGGGACCGATGGCGGCGAGTTCGACCACTCGCACACCGGCCAAGGGGCCCGCACCGCCTGCCTGTACCAGGTCAGTCACTGGCGGGCAGGGGTTTCGCGGTCTTGACCGACAGCGCGGTGTCGCTCAGGGACAGCGAGCCCTCGCCCGGCTTGGTCACCAGCACCTCGATGGTGCCCTCGGCATCCACGTAGCGCTTGCCGATGAGGGTGCCGCCGGAGAACTCCGCGGCCGGGCTCGCCCCCGATTCCCGAGGCCGGTCCAGATCGACCATCGGCGCTCCACCGCAACGCAATTCCGTGGCGTTGTCACCGGCGCGCACCACGATCACCTCCGTGCTGCAAACCTGACTCCGTAACCGGGTTCCGGACTTCACCATTGCTACTCCTTTCCGGGGGTGCGGATCAGCGGACCGAATCGGCGGCCGCGTCCGCGAGATAATCGGCGGCGATGTCCTTGCGCAGGATCTTTCCGGTCGGGGTGGCCGGCAGCTCGTTGCGGAAGACGAGGTGGTCGGGCGTGCGTGAAGAACGCAGCCGCGAGCGCACGAATTCGAACAGCTGCTCGGGGTCGGGCAGCTCATCGCCTTCGGGGACCACGGCGGCGAGAATCGCCTGGCCCCAGTGCTCATCGGGAATTCCGACCACCGCGACCGAGCGCACGGCCGGGTGGTCGATGAGGACGTCCTCGATTTCGGCCGGGGCGATGTTCTCGCCGCCGCGAATGATCGTGTCGTCGTTGCGGCCGACGATGTACAAGAAGCCTTCGCCGTCCTGATAGGCCAGGTCGCGGGTGGGGAACCAGCCTTCCGCGTCGAGCACCGAGCCCGAGCCCATGTACTCGCCGGAGACCTGTGGCCCGCGAACCCAGAGTTCACCCTGTTCGCCGGGAGCCACCGGACTGCCGTCGGCGTCGCGAATGAGAATCTCGATATCGGGCACCGGACGCCCGATCGAGCCGAGCCGGGCGCGCACGGCGGGATCGTCGCTGTCCATCGCGGCCCGGTGGTCTTCGGGGCCCAGCAGTGCGATGGTCGAGCTGGTTTCGGTGAGACCGTAGGCGTTGACGAATCCGGTACCGGGGAATGCTCGTAGCGCCGCCTCCAGCGTGGGGCGCGGCATGCGCGCGCCGCCGTAGGACAGCGATCGCAGCGCCGGGGCGTCGGCGACCGCCCCGCCCACCGCGGACACGATCCGGTCGAGCATGGTGGGTACCACCATGGCCGAGGTGACGGCCTCCTCGCGGACCAGGCGCAACCACTCCCGCGCGTCGAAATCGGGTAGGTACACGATGCGGCGGCCCGCGTAGAAGTTCGTCAGGATCGTTCCGATCCCCGCGATGTGGTACGGCGGCACACTCACCAACGTGGCGTCCGCCGGATCCGCCGAACCGAATTCGACGGTGCCCATGACGTAGCTGAGCAGATTGCTGTGACGCAGCAGGACCGCCTTGGGCTCCGAGGTGGTTCCGCTGGTGAACAGGATGACCGCCGGACTCTCGGGATCGACGTCGGCGATCGGCAGCGCACCGGTCGCCGCGCGCGCGAAGAATGCGTCCGTGGTCTCGACGGTGGCACCGGCGTGGGCGACCGACTCGGCGTAGCGCGGAGCGGCGACGACGAGTGCGTTGCCGACCCGCTCGATGAGCCGGACCAGCCGGCCGGCCTCGAGCCGGTAGTTCACCGGGACGAACGGGATTCCGGCGTGGGCGGCGCCCCACAGCAGTGCGGGCAGTTCGACACCCGAGCCGCCCAGATAGACGATGTGCTCGGCGCCGGATCGGCGCAATGCGGAGCCGACGCCCTGGACCAGATCGCTGAATTGCTGGTAGGTCAGCGACCGGTCACCCGCGGTGAGGGCGACGCGGTCCGGATTCGCGGCAACCGCCATGTCGAGGAGGAGGGAGATCGTCATCGTGTGTTCCGATCGGCATAGTTCGGTGCGGCCTCGTCCGCGCGGGCCGACCGGATGAACCGGTGCCGGGGCCGGCGCTTTCCGGCACGACCAGATGATGTGTTCGTGGGGTCTGTGTCACACGACAGTAAGCGATGATCTGACAGCTTGTCTATATTGGGCGGGCACTTCGGCTCTCAGTCGAAATCACCCGATACTGCGCACAGTAGGCCGTCGGCCGGTAATTCTTGCCAGTCCGACAGGGCATTCTGTAGTGTCGATCTGACAATCTACGTCATTTTTGAGTGCTGTCGCGGCGGCCTCGGCTACCGAGCGCTCGCGCCGAATGAGCAGGGAGAAATTCGATGGGCGAATTGCCGCTGCAAGGCGTGGTCGTCGTCAGCCTGGAACAAGCGGTCGCGGCCCCGTACGCCACCCGGCAGCTGGCCGACCTCGGGGCCAGGGTGATCAAGATCGAACGACCCGGTGCGGGGGATTTCGCCAGGGGATACGACACCACGGTGCTCGGCCAGTCCAGCTACTTCGCCTGGCTCAACCGGTCCAAGGAATCGTTGACGCTCGATCTGAAATCCGAGAACGGCCGTGAGGTACTGCACCGGTTGCTCGCTGGTGCCGACGTCTTCGTACAGAATCTCGGGCCGGGTGCTGTGGCCCGGATGGGCCTGGGCGTCGACCGCCTGGCGCAGCGGTATCCCACTGTCATTCCGTGCGGAATCTCCGGATATGGCGGTGACGGACCCTGGCAGTCGCGCAAGGCCTACGACCTGCTGGTCCAGGCGGAGGCGGGCCTGCTGTCGGTGACCGGTACGGACGCCGACGTCGCGAAGGCCGGTATCTCGGTGGCGGATATCGCCGCCGGAAGTTTCGCGTTCTCCGGCATCCTGACCGCCCTGTACACTCGGGCCACGACCGGGCGGGTGCGGGCGGTGTCGGTATCGCTGTTCGAAGCATTGGTCGAATGGATGGGCTCGCCGCTCTACTATGCCCGCTACGGTGGCACGGCCCCGGTGCGGACCGGGGCCCGGCACGCGACCATCGCGCCCTACGGCCCGTTCACCGCCGGTGACGGCGGGACGGTCCTGCTGGCGGTGCAGAACGATCGGGAATGGCAGCGACTGTGCGCCGAGGTGCTCGAGCGGCCGGAGCTGATCACCGATCCGCGATTCGCGACAAATCCCGGCCGGGTCGCCCATCGCGACGAACTCGAGTCGATCATCGCCGCCGTGACGAACAGCCTCACCACCCAGGCGCTGATAGCGCGCCTGGAATCGGCGGCCATCGCGACCGCCCGGATCAACGATATGACTCAGGTATGGGAGCATCCGGTTCTGGCCGTGCGCGATCGCTGGCGCCAGGTGGATACTCCCGGCGGTGATATCCGAGCGCTGCTGCCGCCCGCGGCGCTCGACGGCGTGGAACCCCGGATGGATCCCGTCCCGGCCGTCGGCGCCCATACCGAGGCGGTCCTGCACGAACTGGGTTTCTCCGCGGCCGAGATTCAGCGGTTCCGCTCCGCCGGCACCATTTGATCGCCGGGCCTGTATCGGGGTCAGTTTCGGGCGCGCGAGAAGAATCCGCGCTCTATCACCGCGGACATCAGATCCACGATCTGCTCGGGGTCGAGAGGAGTCTCGATCTCTTGTGACGCGCGGGCCAGCCGCTCCATGATGGCGCGGAATATCAGCACCGAGGCGATGGGATCGAACGGAATGTCGGGCCGATCGACGGTGCTGAGAAAATCCAGGATCGCGGAGTCGGTCATAGCTTCGCCATAGGCGCCCAGATCGGCGACCAGCGACTGTTCGGTCCCGCGTTCGGTCCAGACATCGATGACCCCGCCGAACTCCGCCTCGAACTCCACGAATCTCGACAGCCAGCCGCGGAACGCGGCAGGGTCGGCAGCGGGCGGGCGCAGATGACGCAGTTCGTCGCCCAGGGTGATCGCAGTGGCACCCGCCTCGGCGCTGACCGTGAGCAACAGGTCCTGCTTTTCGTTGAAGTATTTGTAGAAAGTGCCGCGGGCGTAGCCGGCCGCGGCGACGATATCGTCGACATTGGCGCGGTGGTACCCACGAGCTGCGAACTGCGCCGCACCCGCGGCTACGAGCCGCTCGACGGTTCGCCGGGCGCGCGTGCTGAGATCACGCGTGCGTTCCTCGATCGTTATTCCCCGCGCCGACGGTATCGGCGGGATAGTGATGACCTGCGCCGAGTCGACGCGCAGCGGCAAAGTATCGAAGACGTTCGCGGGTGTATCCGGGAAGAACACCAGCTGCAGGAAGACCGACAGGGCATCGACCACCGATTCGATGCTGCGGCCGTGGGCGCGGTCGGTGTGCAGGTAGAGATTCACCCGGTGCACGACCGCCATCATCGCCATCGCGGCGAATTCCGGGTCGAGCCCGTCGAGTTCCGCGTCGGCCAAGCGATTCGCCAGCTGATGCTGGTATTTGCCGACGAAACGGTCGATCTCCGGCTGCACCACGCTTTCGGTGGCGGCCACATTGGCCCACTGCACGAACATCGTCGAATAGCGTTCGAAGACCCAGCTCCACTCGCCGAGCCACCAGTTCAGATTGTCGAAACCCGTGGGAGTGGGCCCGAGCGGGCCGATGCGGCGGGTCACACGCAACAGGGCGCTACCACACTCGTCCATCAGCTCCAGGAAGATCTCGTCCTTGCCCGGGAAATACTGGTACAGAGTGGCTCGCGAGACCCCGGCCGCCTTGGCGATCGCATCCACGGAGGTGTTGAAGAAGCCGAGTTCACCGAACAGCACAAGCGAGACGTCGACGATCTTTCGCCGCGTGGTGGTACCCCGGGTGCCGATCTCGGGGCTCGACGGGCCGTAGCTCGCCCGGCGAAGGATTCGGTTCTCTGACATCAACGGCTACTTTAGTCGATCTCGCGCGTGCGCTTCATGTGCTGGCCACCACTGTGTCGTGGCCGTTGTCGAGCAGGAACTCCGCGGTTCCGGCGAGGGCGGTGCCGCCCGTCTGACGTTGACATGCAAGTTCGACGGTTACTCTGTGGCCGCCGTCGACCGGCTCGATCGCGGTCACCGTGCCGGTGCAGGTGAGGACGTCGCCGGGCCAGACCTGCTCCCGGAAGCGCACGCCGAATCGCCGCAGGTTGTGCGCACCCAGCCAATCGGTGGCGAATGTCGCCAGCAGCGCCGCCTGATGCATGCCCTGGGAGAACACCGAGGGGTATCCGGCCGCGATCGCCATGGTGTCGTCGTAGTGCATGGGATTCAGGTCGCCGGAGGCACCGGAATAGCGTACGAACATCTGCCGGGTCAGCGGGCCGAATGTGCGCGGTGGGGCCGTGGTGCCGATCTCGAATGCGGCGGCCGGGGTGGTCATGCGGATTTCTCCTTCTTCTCCCTGGGTGCGGTTTCGATGAATGTGGCTCGTGCCTCGGCCACCAATTCCCCGTCGCCGGTGCGGAATTCGGTGGCCACCACGGCGAATCGCATGACGCCGCCGCGTTTTCCCGGTTTCTCGAATCGATCGACCACCTTTTCGCGCGCGGTCAGGTGATCTCCGGCCCGTGGCAACGGCCCGTGGAAGATGTACTCCTGTTCTCCGTGCAGCAGGCGGGCGCGGTCGAATCCGACGTCGACGCGCGCGCCGGAGGGCGCCCACTGACCGGCGGTGATCAGGAAGGTGGGGGGGACGATCGCGTCCGGGCCCGCGTAGGCGGAGTTCTCCGATTGCATCGCGCGAGCGAATTCGCGGATCTTTCCGCGCTCCACGATCACTTCCCACGGCGTGCCTACGGTGCCGACCGGGGCAGGTTCGTTCATCGTGTGATACTCCTTCGTTCGATGCGTTCGCCGAGGTAGCGCCGTACCAGCTCCAGCGCGGCGGCGGGATAGGAACGCGCGGTCGTCGGGTCGAGACCGTCTCGGACCAGCAGGGCCGAGAGCCGGTTGGTGATCAGCGTCAAGACGACTGCGGCCAGCAGCGTGTAGTAGCCGATATCGCCGGTTCGTCGGCCACCGAGTTGTTCGTAGCGGAGCACGATATCCGGATCGTCGGGCACGCCTTCGGGGCGTCGCAGGCCGATGCTTTCGCACAGAAACCGCTCGAACATCAGCCACCAGCCCAGATCGATATCGGGCGGTCCGGTGGTGGCGCCCTCCCAGTCGAACAGGGCGGCGACCGACAGATCCGCCGCGAAGGCCATATTCCCCACCCGGGCATCACCCCAGACGATGCCCTCGGCGTCGGTGTCTGGGACGTTGGTGGTCAACTCGGCGACCGCCGCGGCCAGCATCTCGGGGTCGACCACCAGCTCGTCGCGGGCGCTGAGGTACCAGCGGTGCACCTGATCGACGTAGCGAGTCAGGGCAGTGCCGGGCCCGGGTGTGGCCAGCGTGTCGATCGTGGCACGGTCGGTAATTCCGTGGAGTGCGACCAGTGCGCGTAACCCGTTGTCGTACAGCTGTTTTCGTTGATCCGGGGTGAGGTCGGCGGTCCATCCCGCCTTGTGCCAGCTCGGAACGTCCGACGGGACGCGCCCGTCGACGCGGTCCATGACGTAGAAAGGTGTGCCGAGTACGCGGGGATCGGGCTCCTGGGCGGCGATGACCGGCATCGGCGCATACCGGGTCAGCGCACGCATCACCTCGGCCTGCCGGATGGCATCGGGGGCCATGAACAGCTGATGATCGGGTGCCTGCATGCGCAGTACCAGCGCACGGCGTATGCGCCGGCCGCCCGCTTCGGTCCATGCGGCGGTGAAGAAGACGGTCTTGCCGGAGTATCCGGCGCCCGGGGCGGAGAACTCCGACAGTTCCAAGCCGGTGTGACCCGGCGGTGCCAGACGGGTACGCGCCCACGCCGTCAACGCGCCGCGGGACCGGTCGTCGAGGTGTCCTCGCTCGGCGGTGTAACTCACTGAAACTCGCTCTCTGTCGCACGGCCCGGCCGCCGACCTCGACCGCGTCGGCCCAAAACTGACCATTACTGTCAGAATATGGGTATGAGTGAACAAAAATCCAGTGCTGCCGAGCGGGCAGGCAGGCTTGGCGCCTACGTCGTTCCCGGCCGCGTAACCGATCCCCGGCCCGCGCTGACCCAGGCGGCCGAGGCCGAACGCCTCGGGCTGGGCACGGTCTGGCTCAGCGAACGCTGGGGTGCCAAGGACTTCGGGGTGCTGTTCGGTGCGATCAGCCAGGTCACCAGCGATATCGACATCGCCGCCGGCGTGACGCATCTGAATTCGCGGCATCCGGCGTTGCTGGCATCGATGGCGATGACCGCGCAGGCGCTGTCGGACGGTCGCCTGGTGCTGGGTGTCGGGCGCTCGGTGGCCGCGATGTGGCAGTCGGTGGGACTGCCGGTGCCGACCAATCGCTCACTCACCGACTCCGCCGACATCTTCCGGCGGTTGTGTCGCGGCGAAAAGGTCCGCTACCAGGGGCCCGCCGGCAATTTCCCGGCGCTGCGCTTGACCGACGTGCCCGACCAGCCGGTGCCCCCGCTGCTGCTCGCCGCCATCGGTCCGCGCGGGCTCGAGCTGGCCGGCCGCCATTTCGACGGAGTCATCCTGCATCCGTTCCTGACCCCCGAGGCGGTGGCGCGGTCCGCGCAACTGGTGCGCGCCGCCGCGGCGGCCGCGGGCCGCCCGGCCGATGCCGTGCGGATCTGCGCCACCGTCGTCACCGCCTCGGGACTGGCCCCGGCCGAGGAAGCTGCCATTGTCGCCGGCCGGGCGGTGAGCTACTACCAGATTCCGGGATTCGGCGAGCAGCTCGCGCGGGTCAATGACTGGGACCCGGACCAGCTCGCGGTGCTGCGCGCACATCCGCAATTGGCCGGCATACGCGGGTCCGCCGACTCGGTCCGGACCGCCGCGCAGCTGGCGGAGGCCGCCGCGGCGCTGCCGGCCCGCTGGCTGAACGAGGCATCGGCGGTCGGCACCGCGGCGCAGTGTCACGCCGTGTTCGACCGCTACCTCGACGCGGGCGCCGACGAACTGATCCTGCACGGCAGTACACCGGATCGACTGGCATCGGTCGTCGGCTGAACCGGCCCTTGCGGATAAAGTGACATTACTGCCAGAATTCAGTCATTGCGGCCGGATGGATCCCGGCCGGCTCTGGCGCAGTATCGGACGGAAGAGGTAGCAGTGCGCGACTTTGCAGGGTGTTATATCGCCGGGCAGTGGCGAGCCTCCGACGGGCCGCGGATCGAGGTGCTCTCGCCCGCGTCCGGTGCACTGCTGGGCACCGTGACCGAGGCGACCGGCGCCGATGTCGGGGCGGCGGTTGCCGCAGCCCGCGCCGCGCTCGATGAGCCGGAGTGGGCGGCCGGCACCCCTGCCGACCGGGCCGAATTGCTGAGCGGCCTGGCCGCCGCACTGAAACGGCGTTCGGGCGAATTCGCCGACCTGCTCTGCGCCGAAGTCGGGTCGCCGCGCAGCTTCTCCTCCTTCGGCCAGGTCGGATTCGCTGTCGGGGTGTATCGCTCCCACGCCCGGATGGTGGCGGATTTCAGCTTCGAAGAGATCCGTCCGGCCGGAGCTGGGGGCGAGGTTCTCGTACGCCGCGTGCCCGTGGGCGTCATCGCGGCGATCGTGCCGTGGAACGTCCCCTTGTTCATCGCCGCGATGAAACTGGCGCCGGCGCTCGCGGCCGGATGCACCGTGGTGCTCAAGCCGGCCCCCGACGCACCGCTGGGTGTGTCGCTGTTCAGTGAGGTCGTCGAGGAGGCGGGGATACCGCCGGGCGTGATCAATATCGTGTCGGGCGGCGTGGCGACCGGTGAGGCGCTGGTGTCGCATCCGGGCGTGGACAAGGTGAGTTTCACCGGCTCCACAGCCGCGGGAAAGCGGATCGGCGCGGTCTGCGCCGCCGCGGTGCGGCGCTGCGCGCTCGAGCTGGGCGGCAAATCACCGGCCATCGTGCTCGACGACGCCGCATTCGACGCCGAGACGATCGGCAGTCTCGTCACCGGGGTGATGGGCAACAACGGCCAGGTGTGCATGGCACAGACCCGGATCCTGGTCCCAGCCACGCGCTACGCGGAGTTCGTCGACATCTTCGGCAAGGCCGTGTCGGCGCTGCGGGTCGGTGATCCCGCCGATTCCTCGACCGATGTCGGCCCGCTGATCAACCGCGCCGCGCTGGAACGGGTCGAATCGATGGTGTCCGCCGCGGTCGGGCAGGGGGCGCGAGTAGTCACCGGCGGCGCGCGCCCCGACGGATTCGACACCGGCTGGTACTACCAGCCGACCGTGCTGGCCGATGTGGACAACGACATGGCCATCGCCCGTGACGAGATCTTCGGACCCGTGGCGGTGGTCATTCCGTACGCCGACGACAACGACGCCGTGCGCATCGCCAACGATTCCGACTACGGCCTCGCCGCCGCGGTGTGGTCCGGCGATCGATCGCGCGCGGCCGGGGTCGCGGCCCGGCTGCGAGTCGGATCGGTCTCGGTGAACTCCGCGGCGCCGCTCGATCTCGGCAGCCCGTTCGGCGGTTTCAAGCAATCGGGAATCGGCCGCGAGGGCGGTCCGGAAGGGATCGCTGGGTTCTTGGAAACCCAGTCGATCATTCGCTGATCAAAAATGTTGTCGCCGTTGTCGTTTCGGTCACGGCGGAAGAAGGGAACATGATGGAGACCACTGCCGCCGTGCTCTGGGAGCGCAACACGCCCTGGTCGGTCGAGACGATCGAACTCGATCCGCCGAAGGCCGAGGAGGTGCTGGTCGAGTTGCACGCCTCGGGAATGTGCCACTCCGACGAGCACATCGTCACCGGCGACATGCCGTTTCACCTGCCGTGTATCGGTGGCCACGAGGGCGCGGGCGTGGTGAAGCAGGTCGGTTCGAGTGTGTCCTGGCTGCGAGAGGGTGATCATGTGGTCTTCGGATTCATCCCCTCGTGCGGGCGGTGCCCGTCCTGCGCGACCGGCCATCAGAGCCTGTGCGATCTGGGCGCGAAGATCTACAGCGGTCGCCAGATCTTCGACGACACCGCGCGCCACCATGCCCGCGGCCGGGATCTCGCGCTGGCATGCGGGGTCGGCTCGTTCGCGCATCACACCGTTGTGCACGAGGCCAGCTGCATCAAGATCGAGCCGCATCATCCGCTGGACCGGGCCTGCCTGTTGGGCTGCGGTTTCGTCACCGGGTGGGGATCGGCGGTCTATGCCGCCGATATCCGGCCCGGCCACAATGTGGTGGTCGCCGGTGTCGGCGGCATCGGCGCCGCGGCGGTGCAGGGTGCGCGACTGTCGGGGGCGCGCACCATTGTCGCCATCGATCCGTCGGAATCCAAGCGCGAGGCGGCACTGCGGATGGGCGCCACTCATGTGGCGGCGTCCTGGGAGGAGGCGCCCGAGGTTGTGCGGGAAGCGACCTGGCACCGCGGCGCCGACCGGTTCATCTGCACGATGGGGGTGGGTGAGGGCCGCCTGATCGCGCAGGCGCTGGCGATGGTCGCCAAGCGCGGCGAATTGATCGTGACCAATATTCATCCCATGGCCGAGAACGAGGTTTCGGTCAACATGATGGATCTGACGCTGACCGAGAAGCGGATCATCGGCAGTCTCTACGGTTCGGCCAATCCGCGCGCGGACATCCCGAAGATCCTCGAACTCTGGAGCAACGGCCAGGTCGACCTGGACGCCGTGGTGAGCCGCGCCTATCCGCTGGAGAAGATTAACGACGGTTACGAGGACATGCGCGCAGGCCGCAACCTGCGCGGCGTACTGCGCTATCCGGCCGCCGACGCCGTGGCGCCGGGTTAGGCGACGCGGTGGGGGAGTGCTCGCACGCGTCCCCCACCGTTCGCCCCGGTCAGAAGTTCGTGCCGCCGTCGATGTTGATCAGCGCGCCGGTGAGGAATCCGGCCCGCGGCGAGAGCAGGAAGGCGATGAGCTCGCCCACCTCGTGCGGCCGGCCCGGTCGGCCCAGTGCTGCGGTGAAACCCCACTCCTCGACCATGACGCGTTCGAGTGCCTCCTCGCGGGGGTAGCCGCGCTCTGCGGCGAGGTAGTCGCGTATCGCGCTCAGCGCGTCGGTTTCGACCGCACCCGGGCATATGCAGTTCGCCCGAATGCCCTGTTTCCCATACTCTTTCGCGATCCCCTTGGTGAATACCGCTACGGCGCTCTTGAGTCCGGCGAAAGGCAGGCGCGCGATCTCGGGTGACCTGATCGAATAGGCGGCCGTGGTGACGATGGTGCCCTTGGTCGCGATCAGATGCGGCAGTGCCGCCTCGACCGTGCGAGTGGTGCCCAGTACGACATCGCGGAAGGCCGCGGTCCATTGCTCGTCGGTTGCCGAGATCGGATCGTGGCCGGTGGTGCCGGTGGTGATCGCGACCCCGTCGAGCCGGCCCAGAAATTCCACCGCGTGTTCGACCGCTTGCGCGGCCTGGCCCGGCTGCGCGGCGTCGAACGGCAGGCTGGTCACCCCGGCGGCCCCGGCCTCGGCCAGTTCGGCGGCCGCTTTCCCGCCGCGTTCGCGATCGCGCCCGACGATCGCGATCCTCGCGCCGTCCTCGGCGAGTGATCGCGCGGCGGCCAGCCCGATGCCCGCGGTTCCCCCGAGCACCAGATAGCCCTTGTCGCGCACTGACAGATCCATGTGTCAATGTCCTTCCCGAAAAGTTGCGGATAGTGACGATGATGTCAGAACAGTCAATCCAGAGTCAGATTGGTGGCCGATGTGTCACGGCTTAAAGCCTGGAGTATGCGGTTGAACGCGGCAATCGAACTGGTAGTTGACGGCTGTGACTGCAGTCACTAGATTACACGGTGTCAGATAGTGGACACGAACGGTGGCCTGCATACGCGGTCCAGGTCGGTCAGCCAGTTATTTTTTCCGAGGAGGCGTTGTGCCGCTTCAAGATTCCATGCAGATGATTTCCGTCGATGACCATCTGATCGAGCCGCCATCGGTGTGGGTCGATCGGTTGCCGAAGAAGTTCGTCGAGGATGGTCCCCGAATCGTCGAGATGGATATGTCGCAGAACGCCGGCGACGAGGAACTGTCCAAGGTGCTGCTCGATGCGGCGCGGGGCGGAGGGCGGGGGGCCGAGCGGCTCGCCGAGGTCTGGGTCTACGAGGGGCGGGTGTATCCGAACATCGGCCTGAACGCCGTGGCGGGGAAGAAGCCGCAGGAATATGGCATGGACCCCACCCGCTACTCCGATATGCTGCCCGGCTGCTACGACCCGGTGGCCCGAATCGCCGATATGGACGTCGACGGCGTCCAGGCGGCGCTGTGCTTCCCGTCGTTCCCTCGCTTCTCCGGCACCGTGTTCCTCGAGGGCAAGGACAAGGAACTGGCGCTGTTGTCGGTGCGAGCGTGGAACGACTTCCATCTCGACGAGTGGGCGGCGGCCGCACCGGATCGATTCATTCCGCTGATCATCCTGCCGCTGTGGGATCCGGCCGCCGCGGCCGCCGAGATCTACCGCTGCGCCGCCAAGGGCGCAAAGGCCATAACCTTCCCGGAATGCACTGTCCCGCTGGGGCTTCCGTCGTTCTACACCGACCACTGGGATCCGGTCTTCGCCGCCGCGCAGGAGACCGGCCTTCCGCTGTGCATGCACTTCGGCTCGTCGGGCCGCCCGCCGATCACCTCCCCGGAGGCCCCGATGGCGGTGATGATCTCGCTGTTCGGCACCAACTCGATGTATGCGACCGCGGATCTGCTGTTCTCCCCGGTGTTCTACAAGTTCCCCAACCTGAAGGTCGCCCTCTCCGAAGGTGGCGTCGGCTGGGTGCCGTATCTGCTCGAGCGCATCGACCAGGTCTGGGAGAAGCATCGCTGGTACCAGAACGTGAACAAGGAGGTGCGCCCCTCGGATCTGTTCCGCGAGCACATCTGGGGCTGCTTCATCGACGACAGCGAGGGCATCGTGCGCCGCGAGGCGATCGGCGTGGACAACATCCTGTGGGAGTGCGACTACCCGCACTCGGATTCGAACTGGCCGAACAGCCGCGAGTTCACCGGCAAGCTGCTACAGAACGTTCCCGACGACGAGGCGCACAAGATCGTCGAGTTGAACGCCCGCAAACTGTTCAACTTCCCCCGCGCCAACTGAAGGGCGAAACATCGTGGCCGAGAAGGACATTGATGCCGCCGATTGGGTCGAGCAGGACTTGCTCACCAAGCAGGAGGCGGGCGAACGTCTGGCCGAGGAGATCGTCCGGGTGCGGGCACGTCTGGGCGAACTCCGGGCCGGAGCCGGGGATGCCGCGGCGATGACGATGGTCGCCCGGCGGCTGGCGGCGATGGAGGCGATCCGGGATTCGCTCCAGACCGCATCAAGTGGGCATTGAAGCTGAATTATTAAGCTATACAATCGACTGTGTGACGGATCGCGGCGGTTCTCGGCGCATGTATGGACCCCTGGAGGAGACGGGGGCGGTGGCCCGGCGGTGGCCCGCCGCGATCTGGTCGAGACTGCTCGGGCAGCCCTCGCTCTCTTCCCGAAGAAGGGCCACTTAGTGACACTGATGTCCAGCTAATAGCATGCTCGCATGCCATTTGCTTGCAGAATGTCCAGGTAAGCGCGGTTGCAAAATAGTGACACTAGTGCCAGAATCGGATGGCAATGGGGATTTCGGCCGCGTACCGGTACCGTCCGGGGGCCGCCGAAGATGTGACGACGACGAGCGAGGAACAGCCGATGATCGGAGCCGATGAGGCCGCGGACGTGCTGATCGATTTCGACTGGTGGCAACAGACCGGCCAGGCCGAACGAGATGCCCGGTTCGACGCGCTGCGCAGGGAGAATCCGCGGGCGTTCGTCCCGCTCGGCGGCGAGCCGGCCCGGAGTAAGGGTTTCTGGGCGTTGACCCGCCATGCCGACATACTCGAGGTGAGCCGCCGTCCCGAGGATTTCGCCTCGGGGGAGGGCACCCAGATTTTCGACCAGCCGCGCGCGTTGCGTGACTATCGCGGGTCGATCATCGATATGGACAATCCCGAACATTCCCGGGTCCGCAAGATCGTATCCCGCGGGTTCACCAACAAGAGCCTGGAATCGATTCGCGGGCTGGTCGAATCGACCACTCACGAAATCCTCGACGCGATGCCGGTCACGGGCGAATGCGATTTCGTCGACAATTTCGCGGCGCTGCTCCCGCTGCGGATCATCAGCACCATGCTCGGCATTCCGCAGGAGCACGAGGCCGATATCCTCGCGGCGACGAACACGATTCTGGGCGCCTCGGACGCGGAATACATCCCCGACCAGTCCGGCGCGGGTATCGCGGGTGCGGTCACCGAGGCCAGCGAACGGCTCATCGGGCTGCTGCAGAATCTGTCCGAGGAGCGGATAGCCGATCCGCGCGACGATGTCATCAGTATGCTGGTCGCCGCGAAGGAGGGCGACAACCTGACTCCACAGGAGATGGCGAAGTTCTTCATCCTGCTGGTCGGCGCCGGCAATGAGACCACGCGCAACGCTCTGACGCACGGGGTGTACGCCCTGAGTCGCCACCCGGATCAGCGCGATGCCTGGCTCGCCGACTACCGTGCATCGGCGCCCACCGCGATCGAGGAAATCCTGCGCTGGGCGAGTCCGGTGATCCACATGCGCCGCACGGTGACCCATGACGGCGTCAAACTCGGTGATCAGGTGTTCTCTCGAGGCGAGAAGGTTGTGCTCTGGTACACCTCGGCCAATCGCGATGAGGCCGTTTTCGAGGATCCCTACGTTTTCGATATCTCTCGCAATCCGAACCCGCACTTGGCATTCGGTGCGCCGGGGCCGCACTTCTGCCTGGGCGCGCATCTTGCGCGGCTCGAGCTGAATATCGCGTTCGAGGCACTGTATTCGCGTTTTCCCGACCTCGAGGCCGTCGGCGAGCCGACACTGCTGCGGTCGAATTTCGTGAACGGCATCAAACATCTGACTGTGAGGTACACGCACCGATGACCGATGCCCTCCTGCAGAAGATCGACGGCGGGATTCTCACGATCACGCTCAACCGGCCCGAGGCGGCCAATGCCATCCGGCCCGACGATCGCGACGCCTTGATCGAACTGTTCGCCGCGGCGGACGCCGACCCCGGCATCCGGGTGGTCGTCCTGCGGGCTAACGGCAAACATTTCTGCTCCGGCGCGGACGTGGTGAAGTTGGCGGACGGTCACGCGAAGAACGTCAAACGGGTCACCGATCCGATGCGGCGCATCATGACCGGTGCGCAGCGCCTGATCGCCGCGGTATTGGATTGCGGAAAGCCGGTGGTCAGCGTGGTGCACGGCGCCGCCGCCGGCATCGGCGCCCACCTGGCCTACGCCTCGGACCTGGTGATCGCGACCGAGGCGGCCTACTTCAGCGAGTCGTTCGTCAAACGCGGGCTCGTGGTCGACGGCGGCGGCGCCTATCTGTTACCTCGGCTGATCGGCATGCAGCGCGCGAAGGAATTGGTGTTCTTCGGTGACAAGCTCCGGGCCTCGGAAGCCCTCGGTCTCGGTGTGGTGAACCGGGTTGTGGCCGAGGAGGATCTGGAATTGGTACTCACCGAACTGACCGGCCGGCTCGCGACCGCCCCGACCAGCTCGATCGCATTGACGAAACGATTGTTCAACAGCTCTCTCGACGGTGATCGTGCGGCCGCATTTCTCGCCGAGGCGATGGCGCAGGAGATCCAGTCGTATTCGGCCGATGCCAAAGAGGGCGTGCGCTCGTTCGTCGAACGCAGGCCCGCCGAATATCGCGGTTGGTGATATGCGCCGAACATCCGTGCAGTCAGATCAGGAGGATCGATAGTGGCCGGCCGTGCCGATATTCCCGTCGTCGAAGGAAACAGCGCGCAGTATTGGGATGGCGCGCGCGACCGGAAACTGCTGATCGCGAAATGCCAGGACTGTGGACGCGTCCATCATTACCCGCGGGTGTCCTGTCCGTTCTGCTGGAGCGAATCGGTCACCGCGGTCGAAGCCAAGGGCACCGGGTCGGTCTATTCGTTCTCCACGGTGTACGTCAACGACCTCGAGCCGTTCGCGGCGCGGTTGCCGTATATCGCCGCCCTCGTCGAGTTGGACGAGGGTCCGCGGGTGGTGACCAATATCGAGGGGATCGAGCCCGCCGATGTCCGTATCGGCATGCCGGTGCGGGCCGTATTCCGCGAAATCGTCGACCCGGCCTACGCGGTCGTGTTCACGCCGATCGAGGCATGACGACCATTATCGAACAATGAGGAGAGGATCGCCCAGATGAGCGGATTGCTCGACGGAAAGGTCGCGTTGGTGACCGGAGCCGGACACGGCATCGGGCGCGGGCACGCCCTGGAATTGGCCAAACACGGCGCCACGGTGATCATCAACGATCTGGGAACGTCGGTTTCCGGTGAGGGAACAGGCAAGGTGGCCGACGAGGTCGTACGCCTGATCGAGGACCGGGGTGGCAAGGCGATCTCCGATTTCAGCGATGTCGGCGATGAAGAACAGATCGATCTGCTCGTCGAGCGCGCGTATTCCCAGCTCGGCCGGCTCGATATCGTGGTCAACAATGCCGGTATCGTTCGCGACCGCGCGATCTGGAATATGAGTGCCGACGACTTCGACTCGGTGATGCGAGTTCATGTGCGCGGCACCTGGCTCACCAGCCGGGCAGCGGCGCGCAAGTGGCGGGAGGAATCGAAGTCGACCGGCGCGAAGGTGTACGGCCGCATCATCAATACGACCTCGGGCGCGGGGTTGCACGGACACTTCGGCCAGACCAACTACAGTGCCGCCAAGGCGGCCATCGTGGGCCTCACCCAGACGCTGAGTCTCGAGCTCGCCTCGATCGGCGCCACGGTCAACGCGATCAGCCCCGGCGGCCGCACTCGCATGTCGGCGACGATGTCCGGGGCCGCGGCGCCGATCGAGCCGGGGGAACTCGGCGAGGACGAATTCGATCCCAAGGACCCGTCGCTGGGCTCGCCGGTGGTCGCGTGGCTGGCGAGTCCCGAGGCCGCCCACGTCAGCGGGCAGGTCGTGCGGGCGCTGGGTGACACCATCCAGCTGATGCGCGGCTGGACCTCGGCGGCGTCGGTGTCCAGTGGCGGAAAGCGCTGGGACGCAGATAAACTCGGCGTCGTCCTGGGGACCGACATCTTCGGCACCCGGGCTCCCGGCCTGCGCCTGGGCGGCTAGCGGAAATACGCCGATAACGACCGAAGGCCGGGACGCGGCTGGTGTAGACACCAGCTACCGCGTCCCGGCCTTCGGTCGTTGTGGCGGATCAGTCCTCGCGCCACCGGATGGCGCTCATCGGGCAGGCCGTGCGCCCGGAGTCGGCTTCGTCGACGAGTTCGGGCGCGACCTCGAAGTCGGCACGCAGGGCGAAGCCGTCGTCGTCGAGTTCGTAGAGCCGCGGCGCGACGGCGGCGCACTGACCGTGTCCTTCGCACTGGTCGAGAGCAATGTGAATGCGCTGGTGGATGCTCATGGTGCCTTCCTTCTCGGCGGGGGCGGATTGTCGGCGGCCAGCTGCCGCAGGCGATGGCGGTCGAGTTTGGACATCGCGGTGCGCGGCAGGTCGCCGACCACGATCAGATGGTCGGGCGCCTTGTAGTCGGCCAGCCTGGCCTTGGCCCAATCCCGAAGTTCGGCAAGGGAAATCGGTGCGTCCGGATCCTCCGGGACGATGAATGCCACCCCGATCTCGCCGATCACCTCGGCCGCGAGGCCCACCACGGCCGCGGCGCGGACGCGGGGATGTTCGGCCAGGACCTGTTCGACCTCGACCGGGTGAACGTTGAACCCACCGCGGATGTACATATCCCCGGATCGACCGGCCAGGACCAGATTCCCGACGGCGTCGAAGCGTCCCAGATCGCCGCTGATCAGGTAGCCCTGCTCGTCGAACGCGGCCGCGGTGAGTTCGGGGTCGTTCCAGTACCCGCGCATCGAACAACCACTCTTGATGCGTACCCGGCCGATCTGTCCGGCCGGTAGCGCCGCTCCGCCGGCATCGGTGATCGCGACCTCGACGCCGGTCTGCGGCCGCCCGACGGTGCGGTACAACACTTCTGGGGGGTCACCGGGCTCGGTCCCGCAGATCGTCGGCGATTCGGTCATCGCATACCGTACTACCAGCGGCGCTCCGATGCGTTCAGTCGTCTGCCGGACCAGCGCCGGTGAAGCCGGTGCGGTCGCGACCACACCGATGCGCAGGTGCGGCAGTGACTGTGGCGTGAGCGCGGGCAGTTCCAGCAATTTCGCCCACTGTGTCGGCACCGCGCCCGCGACGGTGATCCGTTCCGCGCGAAGGACGTCGAACATCGCCGCGGCCGACCAGGGCACCGGCGCGATCACCAGGGTGATGCCCCAGACCAGTTGGTCCCACAGTTTGGACATATATCCGACGTGCGCGAAGGGCGTGGAGGTCAGGCGCCGGTCATAAGGTGCGCTCATCGCGCCGGCCGCCTGTGCCGAGGCGGCCAGATTGTTCGCGTCGAACCAGGCACCTTTCGGCAATCCTGTTGTGCCACTGCTGAAGACGATCGACACCGGGGCATCGCGGCCGATCGTCCGCGATGGTGTGGCGGCGTGCCGCAGCAGTTCGCGGGTCAGCTCCGAGGCGGCGAGTTCGGGGATGTCGCGACCCGTCGCGGGCATGGTGGCGGCGCGTACGACCAGGACCGGATCCGCCTGCTGCAGTGCGGCATCGATCTCACGAGGCCCCAGGCGCGGATTCAATCCGGTGGTGACGGCGCCGAGCATCGCCGTGGCGGCGTAGCACACCGCGTAGTCGATCCCGGAGGGCAGCATCAGCGCGACCACATCGCCGCGCCCGACGCCGTGTGAGGACAGCTGACGGGCCACGGCGCGGGCGCGCGCGACCCAGTCCGCGAAGCTGATGCGGGTGCCGTCGGCCTCGACGTAGGCGTCGCGGAATCCGTGCACGAGCGCCGCCGCCTCCAGCAATTCGACGGTATCGGCGAAGGCGCCGGCGTCCAGCGGCGCGAGGATCTCGGCGGCGGTCACGGTTTGTTCGCCCCCAGCAACACCGTCCCGCTGGAACAGAACCAGCCACCGGTGCCGCTCACGCAGGCGATCTCGGCGCCGGGTACCTGGCGGGGCCCGGCCGCACCGCGCAGCTGGCGGGTCGCCTCGACCAGCAGGAACAGCCCGCGTTGGCCCGGATGACACGCGGACAGGCCGCCGCCGTCGGTGTTGGTGGGCAGGGCGCCGCCCAGGCGCAGCGCGCCGCTCTCGGCGAAAGCGCCGCCCTCGCCCTTACCGCAGAATCCGAGATCTTCGAGGGTGAGCAGCAGCATGTAGGTGAACGCGTCGTACAGTTCGGCGACGTCGACATCGGCCGGTGTCAGACCCGCGCGCCGGAACGCGAGCGGACCGGTGACCGCAGCCGGGCCGATGGTCATATCCTCCCATTGGCTGGTCAGCATGTGAGAGGTCGCCTCGGCCGAGCCGAGTACCCAGACCGGATCCGATTTCAGGTCCGGTACGCGGTCCTCGGCGACCAGGATGGCGGCCGCGCCGCCGTCGGAGCGGATGCAGCAGTGCAGTTTGGTGAACGGATCCGCGATCATCGGCCCGGACAGCACGTCCTCGACGGAGATCGGGTCGCGGTAGTACGCCTCCGGATTGTCGGCGGCGTTGAATCGCGCCGACACCGCCACCTCGGCGAGCTGCTCGATGGTGGTGCCGTACTGGAACATGTGCCGCCGCGCCGCCATGGCGTATTTGGACACCAGCGTGTGCCCGTAGGGTGCGTCCCATTGCAGCGGTCCCCGCGCGCCCCAGTTGATATTGGCGGTGCGCAACCCCTTTCGCAGATCCGCACGGGCGGTGGAACCATAGGTCAGCAGCACCACGTCGGCGTGACCGGCGGCGATGGCGTCGGCCGCATGCGAGACCATCACCTCCCAGGAGGCGCCGCCGACCGAGGTCGAATCGATCCAGCGCGGCCGCAAGCCGAGATATTCGCCCACGTCGGTGGGCGGCAGCATTCCCTGGCCGGTGGAGCCGAGGCCGTCGATGTCCTGCGGTGTCAGTCCGGTTTCGGCGAGTGCGCGCGCGCTGGCCTGAGCCATCAGTTCGTAGGCGTTCTTGTCCTCCACCCGGCCTACATCCGACAGGGCGACACCGGCGATGGCGACCTTGCGGCTCATGCGGCGACACCGTCCTGGGCGAGGTCCTGGGCGAGCAGTTCCGCCAGTACCTCCGACGGTTCGGCGAACAGGTGCCGGTAGACGTGCGCGCGTTCGAGGTACAGGTGCGCGTTGTGCTCGTAGGTGTAACCCATGCCGCCGTGGACGTGAATTCCATTGGCGCCGTTGTCGATTGCCGCGTTCGCGGCGACCGTGCGGGCCGCCAGCGCCTGCGCCGGGGCATCGTGCCGGTGCGAGGCCAGGCACACCGCCGCGAAACAGACCTGGGTGAAGGCGGCCTCGGTGCGCACGGCCATATCGGAGCACATGTGCTTGATCGCCTGGTTGACGCCGATCGGCCGGCCGAACTGAATCCGGGTCTTAGCATGTTCGGTGGCCAGCGCCGCCGCGCCGTCGGCCAGGCCCGCGAGGAAGGCCGACGACAGCACCACCGCGCGCAGCCAGGTCGAATCGGCCCGTTCGGGCAGCCAGTGTGTCACCTCACCCGCGGTGACGGTGGCGGTGGCGAGCCGGGTGCCGGGGTCGACGCAGTCCAGGACGGTCGTCTCGCCGAACTGCTCGGCCGCGACCAGCGCCGAACCGTGCCGCGTGACCAGCAGCAGATGGCTGCACCCTGCGGTATCGATGAGGTCGAAGGTGCCCTTGAATCCGCCCGACGTGACCGATCCGTCGCCCCGCAACTGGGCCGTGCCCACCCGAGCCTGCCCGCTCGCGATGCGCCGGCACAGCTGTTCGTCGCCGGAGAACGCGGCGATCCGGGCGCCGAGAGTGGAGGCCAGGAACGGGCCGGTGGCCAGGTGCCGGCCCAGCTCGACGAACAGCAGTGCCTCATCGTCGAAGGACTGGCCCGCCCCACCGTATTCCTCGGCCAGGCCCAGGCTCAGGAATCCGAGTTCGGCCCCTTCGGTCCACACCGAGGTATCGACCGCGGAGTCGGCGTCCGCGCGGCGGCGAATTTCCTCGATGGGCATCCGTGTCTGCAGGAAATCCGTTGCGGCAGCGACGAGTTCGAGTTGCTCGGCTGCTGGTAGAAGGTTCATGACTGGCTGCTTTCTGGTTACCGCGGCAGGCCGAGCACGCGCTCGCCGATGATGTTGCGCTGAATTTCGGAGGTGCCGCCGCCGATGGCCTGGGAGAACGAGTAGAAGTAGTTGCCGACCCAGCCGTGGCGGTCCCAGCGCGAGGTGCGCCGCAGCGCGTCCGGGCCGACGATGTCCATGGCCAGCGCGCCGACCTGTTTGGCGAGGTCGCCGTAGAAGAGTTTGAGCATCGATCCCTTCGGTCCGGGCGTCTCGGTCTGCATGGCCCGGCAGATGCCGGCATAGGTCATGGCCCGCAGCGAGGTGACCGAGGCGCGGGCGGTGGCGAGGCGGCGGGCGATCTCGTCGTCGAGGATCGCCGGCCGCTTACCGTCGGGCCCGACGTGATCGCGCGCGAATTCGATCAGATCCTCGACGACCTTGGCCAGGCGCACCTGATTGGCGGTGAAAGCGGTGCCGCGCTCGAACGACAGCGTCGACATGGCCACGCTCCAGCCGTCCCCGACCTCACCGACCACATTCGAGACCGGGATGCGCACATTGTCGTAGAACACCTCGCAGAAGTCGGCGCCGCCCTCGATCGTCTCGATGGCGCGGATCTCGATGCCCGGACTGTGCATATCGCAGATCAGCCACGTGATGCCCTGGTGTTTGGATCCCGAGGCATCGGTGCGTACGAGCAGTTCCTGATAGTCGGCGCAGGCGGCGAAGCTGGTCCAGATCTTCTGGCCGTTGACCACGAACTCATCGCCGTCGAGTACCGCCCTGGTACGCAACGCCGCCAGGTCCGAACCCGCGTCGGGCTCGGAGAATCCCTGGCACCACACGACCTCGCCGCGCAGAATCTTGGGCAGATGGAACTGCTTGTGTTCCTGGGCGGCGCGGGTGATCAGGGTGGGACCCGCGTGGCTGAGGCCGACGAAGTTGGCGTCGATGCCGGGCAGTCCCGCCGCGGCGTACTCCTCGTACCAGATCAGCTGTTGCAGCAGCGTCAGGCCGCCGCCACCGTATTCGCGGGGCCAGGCGATTCCGGCCCAGCCGCCGTCCCACTGGGTGCGCTGCCAGGCCAGATCGAATTCCCGGATGCCCGCGTGATCGCGGGGCCGCGGCTCGGTGGGCTTGTGCTCGCGCAGCCACGTGCGGACCTCCTCGCGGAACTCCAGTTGTTCCTTCGTGAAGTCCAAATCCATCGGTAGCCCTTTCCTCGTTGCCGGTCCGGCACGTCCAGGATAAGTGACATGACTGTCAGATGTTGTGCGGGGTCGGAAATTGGATGTCGTTCTGGTAGGCCTGCGCCAAGGCCTCGGCACCACGTGCGAGCAGTGTCACGTCGGCGCCGACGAGAACGAACGACGCGCCGGCGGCGATGTATCGCCGGGCGGTGGCTGGATCGAACGCGTTCACGCCGGCGGCCACGCCCGCACCGTGAAGGGTCCGCAAAGCCTCCTCGATTACCTCGACGACCGGCGGCGCCTGTGGTTTGCCCAGATAGCCCAGCGAGGCCGCGAGATCGGCCGGGCCGATGAAGACCGCATCGACGCCCTCGACCCCGGCAATCTTGTCCAGTTCGGCCAGACCCGCCGCGGACTCGATCTGAACGGTGACCGAAATCGAGCTGTCCGCAGTGGTCAGATAGTCAGAAATGCGATTCCAGCGGGAGGCGCGGGCGAAAGCGCTGCCGACCCCGCGAATACCGGCGGGCGGGTAGCGGGTCGCCGCGACCACCGCCTGCGCGGCCGCGGCCGATTCGATCATCGGCACCACCAGATCGGTGACCCCGAGATCGAGCAGCTGCTTGATCAACACCGGATCGGCCGACGGCGGGCGGACCAGCACCTCGACCGGATAGCCCGAGACCGCTTGCAGCTGGCTCAATGTGGAGCGCAGATCGTTGGGCGCGTGCTCCTGGTCGATGAGCAGCCAGTCCAGTCCGGCCCCGGCGCAGATCTCGGCCGAATATGGGCTGGCGCCCACCACCCACATGCCGATCTGGGTCCGTCCGGTGGCCAGGGCCTGCCGCCAGCGATTGCGAATCATGGTGCGGGCCTTTCGAATGCGCACGACACCGTGCCGAGCGGGCCGAAATCGGCGACGAAACTGTCACCGAGTTCGGCGAAGACCGGCGTGGTGAAGGAACCGGACAGGATCACCTCGCCCGCGTGCAACACCTCCCCGAAGGGTGCGAGCCGGTTCGCCAGCCACGCGACGCCGTTGCCCGGATGATTGAGCACCGCCGCCGCCACACCGGACTCCTCGATGGTTCCATTGCGCAGCAGCAGCGCCGCGATCCAGCGCAGGTCGGTATCCAGCGGGCGGATCACCCGTCCGCCCAGGACGAGCCCCGCATCGGCGGCATTGTCGGCGATGGTGTCGACGATGGTGCGGGTTCGCCCGGTATCGGGATCGCTCATCTGCACCCGGGCATCGAGGATTTCCAGTGCGGGAGTGACGAATTCGGTGGCCCGCAGCACGTCGAACAGCGTGACGCCGGGGCCGGCGAGCTGCTCGCCGAGCACGAACGCCAATTCGACCTCGATACGAGGACGGATGAACCGGCCCGCCGGGACCACCGCACCGTCATCGAAGAACATGTCGTCG
This sequence comes from Nocardia sp. 852002-20019_SCH5090214, assembly GCF_001665865.1. Classification (NCBI taxonomy): domain Bacteria; kingdom Bacillati; phylum Actinomycetota; class Actinomycetes; order Mycobacteriales; family Nocardiaceae; genus Nocardia; species Nocardia sp. 852002-20019_SCH5090214. Next base: position 50,919 of record NZ_LZMK01000221.1, read on the forward strand.
AACAGCACGCCGTAATCGGGTTCGGAGATCGACACCGCGCGCTGCATCACCTTGGAGGTCAGCCCGATCTTGCGTCCCCGGACGCCGCGCCCCGCGGCCGTCTCCAGGTCGATGAGGGCGCGCTGCACGGCATAGGCGTCCTCGATCGTCATATCGGGATGGACGAGCGAGGGCTGGCGAATCGGCACCCTTGTGCGCGCGGCCTCATGGAGCTGCCGGGCGAGATCGGCGACGGAATCAGGTTCGAGCATCCTGTTCGTCACTTCCCGAGAAATTCCAGTGCCGCCCGGTTGAAGGTCTCCGGATCCTCGAAGTGTGGCCAGTGCCGCACATCGGGCATCTCGAAGATCTGCGAGTCGGGGATCAGCTCGGCGATCCTGCGGGCGGTGTCCTGATAGACCCCGTGATCGCGGCCGGAGGCGACGATCATCGCCGGCGCCGCGATCCCGGCCCACTGCGGCGGTGTGATCAGATTGCGGTCGCGCGCGGCGGGGTCCTGCAGGATCAGCAGCCGATCGATCGTCTCCCGGGTGTCGGTGCGCTGGTAGATGGCGCGGCGCAAGGCGATCAGATCGGGAATTCGATTGTGCTCCTCGGCAATCAGATGTTCGAAGACCTTGTGGATCGACTCCCAGCTCGGATCCTCGACCGCCTTGGTCCGCTCGGCGCGGATACGGGCCATATTGGATTCGGAGGCTTCGAAACCGGCCGGTGACATCAGGATCAATTTGCCGACCCGCCCGGGATGGGCGACGGCGGTCGCGGAGGCGACCCAGGCCCCCAGCGACATCCCGATCAGATGTGCGCTGTCCATGCCGAAGTGGTCCATGACGCTCACGATCTGGCGCACGTAGACCGCGATTTCGTAGTCGTAGTCGGGCTTGTCGGAGAAGCCGTTGCCGACCATGTCGATCGCCACGCAGTGGTACTGCGAGCTCAGTGCGGCCAGATTCGGCGCGAAGGTCTCCCAGTGCCCGCCGGTGCCGTGCAGCAGGATCGCGTGCGGTTTGTCGGGGGAGCCGGCCTCGGCTGTCCGGGTGCGCACCCCGCCGATGTCGAGGAATGCCTGGCGGAAGTCGAGTTCGCGCAGGTAGCCCCAGATGCTGCGGTAGTCCTGCGTGCTGGAAATGGTCGGTGTCTGCGTCATGCGAGCCCTCCGTCGGTGCTGCGGTAAGCGCCTAATCTGTCCATAGTGTTCATCTTCTTATCGTCCTACGTCAATGCCTCTGAGCTGCGCGCATCTGGAAGGTTGCGATATCGGCAGGCGATCTAGCGTCTCTTGTTTCTGACAGTCGTATACGCTAATACTTGAAGTGGCCGCCGGGCGAATGGGCGGCGGAGACCGGCGCCGTCCGGTATCAGACCAGCAACGATCGGGTTATCGAGGAACATGTCTGCAGCAGAGGAAGGCCGCACCATCCGGCGGCGGGAGTTGGCGGTACTGGCCAACGAGTTCGCTGCCGCCCGGATCTCCCTGGATACCAGCGGCAACGGACCGCGCCTGCTCGTGGAGGATCTGGACAGCGGGGCGCGGATCTTCCTGTCGCCGTTGGAACTGGCCTGCTTCTGTCTGGCCACCAGCGAAGACCGTGACAACTGGCTGCGAGTGGGCACCTATCGCGACGAGCGCTCGCCGCACCGCGCGCCGGTGGGGGATTCGCGGTGAGCGCGCCGAGCGTCGCCATCGCCGGTCTGGGCATGACCGAGATGTCGGTGCGGCCCGGCGGGACCCCGCTGCAGCTGGCCGTCGAGGCCACCGGCGCGGCGATCGCCGATGCCGGCATCGAACACCGCGATGTCGACGGCGTCCTGGTCGGTTCCTCGCAGGGTGTGCGCCCGGACCGCTTGGGCGTGGGCTTCGCCGCCCAAGCCGGATTCGGCGATCTGCGCCTGCTCGAGCACGTCGAGATCAAGGGTGCCACGACCATCGCCATGGTGCAGCGCGCGCAACTGGCGATCGAGACGGGTGCGGCCACCACCGTGCTCTGCGTCTTCGCCGACGCACCGCTGGTCGCGGACAAGGGCGCCGGATCGGCCTATGCGCACAGCGGTGGGAATGCCGGGCCTCGCGGTCTGGAACGCGCCTCCGGTGTCCTGGGATCGGTGCCGACCTACGCCCTGCTGGCCCGGCGCTGGCTGCACACCACCCACTCCTCGGAGGCCGATCTGTGCCGGGTGGTGACGACCGCGCGCGGCTGGGCGCTCGGCAATCCGGCCGCGGTCGTGCGAACCCCCCTCGAGGAGCAGGGCTACTACGACAGTCCGATGGTGTCGGACCCGCTGCGGCGGCTGGACTGTGCCCGGCCGGTGAACGGCGCGGTCGCGGTGATCGTCAGCGCGGATCCGGCGGTCGGCGCGGACGGGCGGCTCATCGTGCGTGGCATCGGACGCCACCATCCGATCCGTCGCCGCCGCGCGGGACGTGAGTCCTGGTTCGGCGGCGGCCGGCGCGCCGTCGACGACGCGCTCGAGCAATCGGGGATGTCGCGCGGCGACCTCGATATCGCCGAGCTCTACGACCCGTTCTCCGTTGTCACCCTGATCCTGCTCGACGAATATCGGCTCACCGGCGCACAGCCCGTGTCCGAGTTCGTCCGAGCCGGAGGTATCGGTCCCGGCGGAGCGCTGCCGACCAATACCGGCGGCGGCCAGTTGTCCGGTTTCTATCTGCAGGGGATGACCCCGCTGGCCGAGGCGATCGTGCAGTTGCGCGGCGCGGGCGGCGAGCGGCAGGTGCCCGATGCCGTGACTGCCCTCGTGGGCGGGATCGGCGGCCGGGTCGACCATCACGCGGCATTGATCTTGGAGCGTGCGGCATGACCACGGCACTCGGACTCGACTGGCTGCTCGATCCCAGCCTGGCGCCGGACGCGGGGGACGCCCTGCTCGAGCCGTTCTACACCGCGGCCTCCTACGATCAGCTCGCATTGCCCTTCTGTGCCGACTGCGGCATCCCGAAAGACCTCGATCAGCACATCTGCGATGACTGCGCATCGGCCCGAACATCCTGGCGCACAGTCGAATCGAGCGGAACCGTGCACTCGGTCACGGTGATGCACCGGCTGGAGCCGGGACTGGTCCGCACCGACGCGCCCTACCCCATCCTCGACGTCGAACTGGCCAGCGGGCACCGGTTGATCATGACCACTCGCGACCGCACCGACGTCGCCTTCGGCATCGGCGACCCGGTCGCCATCGGATTCCGCCGGCTCGGCGGCGTCGCCGTTCCGGCCGCCGTCCCACTGCCGGCGCCGGCCCACGAATCCACCGCTCACCCCATTTCGGAGGAACCCTCATGACCACACTCGAACCGGCCGCGGTGACGGCGGACTTCGACGTCTCGACGGTCGTACGACACGATCGAGTGCACGGGTCGGTGTACACCTCACCCGAGATATTCCAGCGGGAGCTGGACACGATCTTCCGCCGCGGCTGGGTGTACGTGGCGCACGAGAGCGAGGTCAGCGAGCCGGGCGACTATCTGACTCGCCGGATCGGCACCGATCCGGTGGTCGTGGTGCACGGCCGCGACGGCGAGATCCGGGTGCTGCTGAATCGGTGCACGCATCGGGCCAACAAACTGTGCAATGCCGAAAAGGGCAGTGCCTCCTCGTTCCGTTGCCCCTATCACGGCTGGACCTTCAGCAACACCGGGGCGCTGAGTGCGGTTCCGATGCGGGAGGGCTACGGTGAGACCTTCCGGCAGGTCCGTTCCGAACTGGGGCTCGCGGCGGTGCCGCGGGTCGAAAGCTACCGCGGATTCATCTTCGCTTCCCTTGCCGCCGAGGGTATTTCGCTGACCGAACATCTCGGCCGGGCGACCACCGCGATCGACCGCCTGCTGGCGTTGTCGCCGACCGGCACGATCGACCTGCGTGCCAACTGGATGAAGCACCATCACCGGGCCAACTGGAAGATGGTGGTGGAGAACAACGTCGACGGCTATCACGCCCTGTTCACCCACGCCTCGGTCTACGACGCGATCCGCCCGGCCAAGGTGTCCCACATTCCCACCAAGGTCGACGTCGTGGTCCGCGATATGGGCAACGGCCATTCCGAGATCGACTATTCGGCCGAATACCGCAAGCTCGACGAGGAATTCGTCTGGTACGGCCGGATTCCGCGCGCCAAGCTGCCGAAATACATCGCCGACCTGGAATCGGCCTACGGCGCCGAGAAGACCCACGACTCGCTGGTGGTCGGGCCGCCGCACACGCTGATCTGGCCGAATCTGTTCCTCGCCGAGATGAACATCATGTACGTCGAGCCGATCGCGCCCGACGAGACGGTCGCCTACACGACCGCCGCGCTGTTCCCGGGCCAGCAGGAGATGAATCAGCGCATGCTCCGGCGCGCGGAGGGCGCGATGGGGCCGTCCGGATTCCTGATCGCCGACGACGGCGAAATCGGCATGCGCAACCAGGCCGGGCTCGCCGCCCGCAAGCCGGACTGGCTGGTGCTGGCCCGCGGCATCGAAACCGATACCGAGGACGAAACCGGAATCGTCAACAGCGACAAGAGCGCCGAGACCCCGCAGCGCGGTTTCTACCGGCAGTGGGCGGCCGTCGTCGGACAGGAGATCTAGGACATGACCACCGCGCAGGCTTCCGCCGACACCTCGATCGCGGCCCCGCAACCGTTGCGCGTGCCCGATCCGGACATCGAGGCGTTCCTCTATCTGGAGGCGCGCCTGGCTGATGAGGCCCGTTATTCCGAGTGGGAAGCGCTGTGGGCCGACGACGCGCTCTACTGGGTCCCGATGCGTCCGGAGGACGATCCGGCGGTCAATCTGGCCTATATCCACGACAACCGTCGCCGCATCAAAAGTCGTGTGGCGCAGTTGAACACCGGCCATCGGCATTCGCAGACACCGCCCTCGGTGATGCGCCGCATGCTCGCCAATATGGAGGTCACCGACGAATCGGATGGCGTGGTGACGGTCGCGTCGAATTTCGCGCTGTTCGAATACCGCTACACCCAGCGAATCTGGGCCGGTCGCGTCGTGCATCGCATCCGACGGACCGAGGAGGGCCTGCGACTGGTCGCCAAGACGGTCCACCTGGTCAACGCCGCGGGCCCGGTCGAAACCTTGGCCTTTCTTATCTAGTGCTCCGACGTAACCGGCTGAGCCACAACACATTTGCGAGGAAAAGTGCTCGTAGGCGATATCCCTACCAACAACGCCCGCCGGTATCCGGACAAGGCCGCGGTCATCGAATCCGATTGCATGCGTACGTGGTCGCAGGTCGACGACCGCGCGCGGCGACTGGCGAACCATCTGCGCGCGCAGGGACTGGTCACCGGTGACCGAGTCCTGGTCATTGCCCGCAACTGCGCCGAATGGCCGGAGATCGTCTTCGCGATCGCCAAGGCCGGACTCGTCGTGGTTCCGGTCAATGTCCGGCTAGCGCCCGACGAACTCGCCTACTTGCGCGACGACTGCTCGGCGCGGGCGGCGGTGATCCACACCGACCAGGTGGAGCGCTTCGGCGCCGAACTCGACGATCTCGATACCGTGCTCGAGATCGGGTCGGCGGGTGCGAGCGGGCACCCGGACTACGAGACCACGCTGGCGCAGGCCGCGCCCACCGATCCCGCGCCCGCGGACCTGCACCCCGACGCCATCGTCAACATCCTTTACACCAGCGGTACGACGGGGCGCGCCAAGGGCGTGGTGAACACTCACCGCAACCTGCTGGCCCAGGCGATCGACACCACGCTGGTCACCGAGAGCAACCGGTCGGACGTCTTTCTGGCGACCACGCCGTTCTTCACCGCCGGGGGCAGTGTGCGCACCCTGTCGTGGACCTATCTGGGCCAGACGATGGTGATCCACCGCAAGTTCGACCCGCAGGCCGTCATCGACGAAATCGAACGCAGCCGGGTCACGTTCACGACCTTCATCCCGACCATGCTGCAGCGCACCCTGCGCATCCTCGAGGAAGGCCCGGCCCGCGACATGTCGAGCCTGCGGCGGATCAGCTACGGATCGGCACCGGTGCCGCCCGGGCTGGCGCGCAAGGCCATGGATCTGCTCGGCTGCGATCTGCAGCAGCGCTACGGCCTCACCGAATGTGGCGGGCAGGCAACGATTTTCACTCCGCAGGACCACCGCGACATGGTGGCGGGCAAGACCTCGATCCTGACCTCCTGCGGTCAGGAGACGCCGATGTGCTCGATCCGCATCGTCGATGCCGACGGCAACGAGCTGCCCGCCGGGGAGATCGGTGAGATCGTGATCCGCAGCGACGCCAACGCCATCGGGTATTGGAACCGGCCGGAGCAGACCGCCGAGACTTTCCGGCCCACCGGTCTGTGGTCGGGCGATCTCGGATATCTGGATTCCGAACGCTACCTGCACATCACGGGACGCAAGACCGATATGATCATCTCCGGCGGCTTCAACGTTTACCCCGCTGAGATCGAGCGGGTGATCGGCGAACATCCCGGTGTCGAACTGGTCGCCGTGGTGGGTGTACCCGATCCGGAATGGGGGGAGACGCCGGTCGCGGCGGTCATCGCCCGCGACGGATTCGATCCGGACGGACTGACCGCCGAACTGCAGGCGTTGTGCCGGTCCGAATTGGCCGGATACAAACAGCCCCGCCGCTTCGTCTACCGGTCGGAATTCCCCCTCGGCCCGGCGGGCAAGATTCTCAAACGCCGGATCGCCGAAGATCTTCGAGTCGTGGCGGAGTAGGTCATGGAAACAACAGCATCCCCGCCACTCGCGGCCGAGGCGATCGGCGAGCTCGTGCGCCGGCGCGCCGCCGCCACACCCCAGGCGCCCCTGCTCGTCGACGAGGACCGGCGCCGCTTCACCGCGGGGCAGTTCGGCGACCTCGTCTCCTCCTATGCCGAGACTCTGCGCCGCGCCGGTGTTCGGGCCGGTGACGTGGTGTCCTGGCAGCTGCCGAATACGGTGGAGGCGATGGCGCTGTCGATGGCGCTCGCCCAGCTCGCGGCGGTGCAGAATCCGCTGATCATGATGTTGCGGGCCGAGGAGGTCGCGCGTATCACCGGCCGCCTGCACAGCCGATTGCTCATCGTCACAGAGGTTTTCGCGGCCGAGGCGTTCGCCGCCGCGCTCGGGTCCGAGGAGCAGGCGCCGGCGATCCACGTATTGTCCGCCGATCCCGCTGGCGGTGCGCTGCCGGCGCTGCCGCCGCGGCCACCGGCCGATTTCGGCCCCGGGGTGCGGTGGATCTTCTACACCTCGGGTACCACGGGAGTTCCCAAGGGCGTCAAGCACACCGACCGCACGCTGCTGGCCGCGGCCGATACGTTCATCGCCAATGTCGGCCCGCGACCGGAGGACCGGTGTGCGGCGCTGGCACCGTTCGCCCATATCGGCGGCGTGGCCCATTTGCTGCACGCGCTGATCATCGGGCATGTGCTGGTGGTCGGGGCGCGGAAATTCGTTCCCGAACGGCTGGCGGATCTGCTCATCGACGAGGAGGTCACGCTCGTCGGATCCGGCCTGCCGTTCACCAACGAATATCTGCGGATCGCACGCGAACGCGGTGTGGCCCCGCTGTTCCCGAAGTCGCGCGCGACGCTCGCCGGTGGGTCGCCCCGCCCGCGCGATCAGCACGAACAGGCCCGCGAACTGCTCGGCGGTGTCGGCGTCATCTCCGGGTACGGAATGACCGAATGTCCCTACATCACGTGGGGCTCGCCGTCGGACACCGATGAACAGCACGCCGTCGCCGAGGGCCGGCCGGGCCCCGGCGGGTCGGTGCGGATCGTGCGCGCCGACGAGACCGCCGCCGCGGTCGGTGAGATCGGCGAGATCAGGGTGCGCGGGCCCCAATTGTTCTGCGGCTACGTCGATTCCACCCGCGACGCGGAGGCGCTCGACGCCGACGGCTACTTCCGCACCGGCGATCTGGGATATCTGGACTCCGACGGCTGCCTGGCCGTGACCGGCCGGCTCAAGGACATCATCGTCCGCAAGATGGAGAACATCCCCGCCCGAGAGGTCGAGGAAGCGCTGATCGCGGATCCCGCGATCGCCGACGTGTGCGTCATCGGCGTGCCCGACACCGGGTCCGGGGAACGGGTCTGCGCGGTCGTGGTGCCCCGCGATGCGAGCGCGCCGCCGACCCTGGAGTCGGTGCGCGTCTTTCTCAGCGGCACGTCGCTGAACAAGCGCAAGTACCCCGAACAGGTCGAGATCGTGACCGAGCTGCCGCGCAATTCCCTCGGCAAGATCGCCAAACCCGCACTGCGCGAAAGGTTTTCCGACATGATGCCGGCGAGCGACACGAGAGCCGCGACGGCTGCGACGCCGGGAAACGGGCAGACCCCCCAGGATGTGGTCGCCGAATCGTTCACCACGATCGAGTTCGAGGTCAGCGGCCATGTCGCGACCGTCACGCTGAACCGCCCGCACCGCCTCAACAGCTTCGACCAGGTGATGGCCGAGGAGATCGCGCGGGTGTGGCAGCGGGTGCGCGACGACGACGATATTCGCGTGGCGATCCTGCAGGCCAACGGTGAGCGTGCCTTCTGCACCGGTATCGATCTCGAGGGCGGCGCGTGGTGGAAGCACAAAAGCCGGTGGAATCAGGAGGATCCCGGGGTGTCGCTGGGACCGCGCCAGCATCGGGTGTGGAAGCCGGTGATCTGCGCGGTGCACGGTATGGCCGCCGGTGGCGCGATGTACTTCATCAACGAATGCGACATCGTGATCTGCTCCTCGGAGGCCACCTTCTTCGATCCGCACGCCAACGGCGGCATGGTTTCGGCCCTCGAGCCGATCGGCATGCTGGCGCGCGGGATTCCGCTCGGCGAGGTGCTGCGCTGGGCGCTGCTGGGTAGCGACGAACGGATGACGGCCGAGACGGCGTTGCGGTCCGGCATCGTCACGGAGATCGTCGATACAGGGCACTTGCGTTCGCGCGCAAGGCAACTCGCGGAGGAGATCGCCGCGCGGCGCCCGGAGGCGATCCAGGGGACGGTGCGCGCCATCTGGGAAGCGCTGGAGATGAACCCGTCGATCGCGCTGCGAAACGGCCTGTCCTACACCCAGATCGGAAATCCGGGCGACGGGCGCACCGACTCGCGCGTCAACAAGCGCACCCCGCGTCTGCGCTGAACCGAGGAATCAGGAGACCGTCGTGACCAGCACCGGAACAGACAAGATCAGCAGTTTGCCGCTCGTGATCGGAGGCGTCGAAGGCGGCGCCGAATCCGGGCGCAGCTATGAATCCCTCGACCCCTACACCGGCTCGCCGTGGATTCGGGTCCCCGACTGCGGGCCCGAAGATGTGGACCGTGCGGTGCGTGCCGCGCGGGCCGCATTGGAGGGGCCGTGGGGGGCGTTGTCCGGCGCCGCGCGCGGGAAACTGCTGTGGCGCTTGGCCGATCTCATCGAGCGCGAGGCCGACCGGCTGGCCGAACTCGAGGTGCGCGACGGCGGAAAACTGCTGCGCGAGATGTCCGGGCAGATGCGGTCGCTGCCCGACTACTACCGCTTCTACGCCGGCCTGGCCGACAAGGTGCAGGGCGAGGTCATCCCGACCGACAAGCCGGACTACTTCGTCTACACCCGGCACGAACCGGTCGGCGTGGTCGGCGCGATCACCCCGTGGAATTCGCCGCTGCTGCTGCTGACCTGGAAGCTGGCGGCCGGGCTCGCGGCGGGCTGCACCTTCGTGATCAAGCCGAGCGACTACACCCCGGCCTCCACTCTGGCCTTCGCGCGGCTGTTCGACGAGGCCGGATTCCCGCCGGGAGTCGTCAATGTGGTGACCGGGTGGGGGCCCGAAACCGGTGCGGCACTGGCCGCTCACCCCGGGGTGGACAAGATCGCCTTCACCGGCTCGACCGCCACCGGGGTCAAGGTCGGGCAGGCCGCGATCGCGAACATGACCCGGGTCAGCCTCGAATTGGGCGGCAAATCCGCACAACTGGTATTCCCGGACGCCGACCTGGACGCGGCCGCCAACGGCATCGTCGCGGGGATCTTCGCCGCCACCGGGCAGACGTGCCTGGCCGGCTCCCGGCTGCTGGTGCACGAGAGCGTGGCCGCCGAGCTGGTCGGCAAACTCGTCGCCCGCGCCGAGCGGATCGTGCTGGGCGATCCGCGCGACCCCGCCACCGAGATGGGGCCGGTGTCCAATGAGCCGCAGTACCGGAAGGTGTTGTCCTACTTCGACAGTGCCCGCGCCGAGGGGGCCACGGTCGCCAGCGGCGGTACGCCGGTCCCCGAACTCGGCGGCTACTTCGTGCGGCCGACCATCCTGACCGATGTCACGCCGCGGATGAGTGTGGTCGCCGAGGAGATCTTCGGTCCGGTCCTTGCGGTGGCCACCTTCGCCGACGAGGCCGAGGCCGTCGCGGCGGCCAACGGCACCCGATTCGGTCTGGCGGGATCGGTCTGGACCAAGGATGTGCATCGTGCGCACCGCGTCGCGGCGGCCCTGCGAGCCGGCACGGTCTGGGTCAACGCCTATCGCGCGGTCGCCCCGAGCGTGCCCTTCGGTGGTATCGGCGAGAGCGGCATCGGCCGCGAGAACGGGATCGACGCCGTCAAGGACTTCACCGAGACGAAGGCCGTCTGGGTGGAACTCAGCGGCCGGACCCGTGATCCGTTCACCCTCGGCTGAGCACAAGCCACTTCTCCAACTAGAAGGACGATCAACAGTGACAGATTCGAACAAGATCGAGGCCGTCATCGTCGCCGGTGCGCGCACCCCGATCGGGACCTCGTTCAAGGGCACGCTGCGTGACACCACCGCGATGGAACTGGCCGAGACCGTCGTCAAGGAGGCGCTGCGGCGCTCCACCCTGGCTCCGGAGCAGGTCGACGACATCATCCTGGCGGAGTCCAACTACGGCGGCGGCGATATCGCCCGCCATGCGGCGGTGACCGCGGGTTTGCCGCAGGTGCCCGGACAGGCGGTGAACCGTCACTGCGCGGGCAGCCTCACCGCCATCGGCAACGCCGCCGCGCAGATCGTCGCGGGCGCCGAGCGGGTGATCATCGCCGGTGGCACGAATTCGCAGTCCACGGCGCCGCTGCAGCAATTCCGCACTCCCGGGACCACCGCCGAGTTCACCGGCCAGTGGATGCCGCCCTCGCACCCGGACACCGCTGAGGCGCCGAATCAGGACATGTCCATTACGGTCGGCTGGAACACCGCCAAAGCCGTGGGCATCACCCGCGAGGAAATGGACGCCTGGGCGCTGCGTTCACATCAGCGTGCGGTCAAGGCCATCGATTCCGGGGTCTTCGATGACGAGATCGTGCCGGTGCAGGCATTGCAGGCCGACGGCTCGCGCATCGAATTCGCCGTCGACGAGCATCCACGCCGCGACACCAGTCTGGAGAAACTGTCGAGCCTGAAGGTGCTGCACCCGGAGATCGAGGGTTTCTCGGTTACCGCGGGCACCGCCAGCGGGATCAACGACGCCGCCGCCGCGGTGGTTGTCACCAGCGCCGAGGTGGCGAAGGCACAGGGCGTCGAGGTGCTGGCGACGGTGCGGGCGTGGGCGTCCACCGCGATCGACCCGGCCGATACCGGACTGGCTGTGCTGGATGTGATCCCGAAGGTGCTCGAGCGGGGCCGGATCGCCGCATCCGATGTGGCGCTGTGGGAGATCAACGAGGCATTCGCCTCCGTGCCGGTGGCCGCCTGCAAGAAACTCGGCATAGATGACGAACTCGTCAACACTGCGGGCAGTGGGTGTAGCCTCGGCCATCCGGTCGCCGCGAGCGGTGCCCGCATGGTCGTCACCCTGATGTACGAGCTGCGGCGTCGCGGTGGCGGATACGGCGTGGCGGCAATGTGTGCGGGCGGTGGTCAGGCCGGGGCGGTACTGATCGAGGTGCCGAAGGTGTCGTGATTGTTCCTGTTTATTGACATTCTTGTCAGATATGGTTGGTGAACCCGTCGCCGGGTGCGTGCGCCCGAACGGGGCGGTCGGCTCGCGGCCGTCGTCGGTGGTACGGAAGGGAGCAGTCTCGGTGCGTCATCTCGAGCACAGTCTGCCGGGCGCCGGAGTGCGCCTGGCCGCCGATCGCTGGGCCGGCGATCACGCCGACGGGCGCGGCGTGGTGGTGCTGCTGCACGGCGGTGGCCAGACGCGGCACTCCTGGCGGCGCACCGGAATCCGGTTGGCCGAGGCCGGTTGGGTCTCGTATGCGATCGATCTGCGCGGGCACGGCGACAGCGACTGGCATCCCGGCGGTGACTACAGTGTGGCCGCCCTGGTCGACGATCTGCGCGAGCTGCTCGCCCCTATCCGGCGGGCGAATCCCGGACTGCCCGTCGCCCTTGTCGGCGCTTCGATGGGCGGGAAGATCTCCCTGATCGCGGCCGGTGAGGACGCATCGCTCGCGCAGGCACTCGTTCTGGTCGACATCGCAGTCCGCGTCGAGGTCAGCGGCGGTCGCCGGGTTCGCGAGTTCATGCAGAGCGCGCCGGATGGCTTCGCGTCGCTCGAGGAGGCCTCCGCACGAATCGCGGCCTACAACCCCCATCGCCCGCGGCCGTCGAGTGTCGAGGGGCTGCGCAAGAATCTGCGGTTGCGCGAGGGCCGCTGGTACTGGCACTGGGACCCGGCGATGATGCGATCGGCCGACGGTGACGACGACCGGCCGGTGAGCCCGCAGGTCTACGAGCGGGCCAAGGCGGCCGCCCAACGCATCACCTGCCCGGTGCTGCTGGTGCGGGGCCAACTGTCCGACGTCGTATCGGACGAGGGGGTCGCCGAATTACGGGAACTGATCCCGCATTCGGAGGTGATCGACGTCCGCGAGGTCGGCCACATGGTGGCCGGCGACGACAACGATGTGTTCACCGCGAACCTCCTCGGCTATCTGAATTCATCACTGCCCGCGCGCGCGTAGCCCGCCGGACATCCCGAAAGGAAACAACGACATGACTATCGACGTCGATGCGGCCAACAAGGTCCTCGGTGGCCTGCGTCCGTTCCCGGTCGCGGTCACGACGATCGACGGCGGATTCGCCAACGGCCTGATGAGCCTGTCCGCGGGCTCGATGAGCATCGTGCCGGAACTGCCACGGGCCACGGTCAGCCTCACCAAGTACAACAAGACCCACGACATGGTGCTCAGCTCCGGCATCTTCGTGATGCATCTGCTGAGCGCGGTGCCGGAGCAACTCGACGCGTCGCTCGACATTCTGATGACGCTGGGCGGCAGCTCGGGCCGCGACGGCGACAAGATCTCGAAATTGCGCACCAAGACCGGGGTCACCGGTGCGCCGATCCTGCTCGACGCGCACAGCTACGTCGAGACTCGGGTGATGGCCACCCTGGATGTCGAGGAGAGCACCATCTTCGTCGGCGACGTGGTCGCAGCGGAAATCCTCAACCCCGGCGAGCGGCTGCGCATCGGCGAGGCGTGGGGCAAGCTGCCGGCCGAGTGGATCGAGCGGTACGAGACCAACCACGTGCCGCAGCTCGAGAGCGCGCGGGCCTATCGCGCCGCCGCGCGGGGCTGAGTATCCGATGTCCGCATTGATCTCCGACCGGATCGACGATCCCCAGGTGACCGGCGCCTGGGAGCTGCCCGAGGAGTTCCGGCTGTTGCGCGAGACCGTGCGCCGCTTCATGGATTCCGAGGTGCGCCCCCTCGAGCAACAGCTTCCACACGATGCCGCCGGGCTGCCGCGCGAGCAGTTGATCGCATTGCAGGACAAGGCCCGTCGACTGGGGTTGTGGGCTTTGCAGACGCCGGAGCAATTCGGCGGCGCCGGACTGAGCGTCCTCGGACAGGTCGTGGTGGCCGAGGAGGCCGCCAAATGCCGTATGGGCGCGTTCTTTCCGGCGCTGGGCGCCTTCGGCGGCAACCCGCCGAACGTGATGTTCAAGGCGACTCCGGAACAGTTCGCGAAATATGCCCAGCCCATCATCGATGGCACCGCCACCAAGGCATATACGGCGATCAGCGAGGCTTCGGGCGGTTCGGACCCGGCGCGCGCGATCACCCTCAAGGCCGTGCGCGAGGGCGACCACTATGTGCTCAATGGCACGAAGATGTGGACCAGCCACGCCGAGAACGCCGACTGGGGCGTGGTCTACGCCCGCACCGGCGAAGGGCGGCACGGCATTTCGTGCTTCATCGTCGAGAAGGACACGCCGGGACTGTCGTTCCGCCGCATCGGTGTCATGGCCTCCTTCGCGCCCTACGAACTGCATTTCGACGATGCGGTGATCCCGGCCGAGAATCTGATCGGGGCCGAAGGCAAGGGCTTCGCGCTGGCCAGTGACTTCCTGATCCATGGCCGCATCCTCTATCCGGCCGGGCCGATCGGCATCGCCCAGAGCGCACTGGAGATGGCCTGCAGCTGGGCCAAGGACCGAGATGTGTTCGGCGGCAAGCTCGCCGACAAGCAGGGCATCCAATGGATGCTGGTCGACAGCGAAGTCGAGCTGCGCGCGGCACGGCTGCTGATGTATCAGGCCGCCTGGAACGCCGATCTCGGCAAGGACGTCAAGGTGGACGCGTCGATCGCGAAACTGTACGGCACCGAGGCCGCGTTCCGCGTGGTCGACCGGTGCATCCAGATTCACGGTGCGCTCGGCCTGGCCGACGAACTGCCGCTCGAGCGGTGGTTCCGGGATCTACGCGTCAAACGTCTGGGGGAGGGGGCGACCGAGGTGCAGCGGGTCGTCGTCGCCCGGAAACTGCTCGACTGAAAGCGATACCGTGAGCCTGAAATTCAATCTGATGTTCCCGATGCGGGCGGTCAAGCACTACCCGCGCTGGATCGGCGAATCCGACTTCGGCGCCGTGGCGAAGTTCGTGGAGGATGCCGGATTCGACGGTCTGTCGGTCAGCGAGCACCCGTATCCGGACAAGAAATGGCTGGCCAACGGCGGCCATCACGCCTTCGACCCGTTCGTGGCGCTCAGCATCGCCGCCCAGGCCACGACCCGGCTGCGCCTGATCACCTATGTGATGGTCGCGGGATATCGCAGTCCGTATTTGGGCGCGAAATCGGCGGCGTCACTGGATCTGCTGTCGGGCGGGCGGCTGACACTCGGCCTGGCCGCTGGCTATCTGAAGTCCGAATTCGAGGCGCTCGGAGCCGATTTCGCGCATCGCGGCGCACTGCTCGACGAGGCCATCGCGGCGATGCGGGCAACGTGGTCGGGAGTCGACCACGAGGGCCCGCAATTCGGTGCGGCAGGCCATATTTCGCTGCCGCCCCCACAGCAGCAGGGCGGTCCGCCGATCTGGATCGGCGGTAACAGCACCGCGGCCCGACGCCGCGCGGTCGAACTCGGCGACGGCTGGCTGCCGATGGGGCAGTCCGCGGAGATGGCCGCGATCACCCGGACGCCGCCGTTGGAGGATATCGGCACGCTACGCACGATGATCGGCGAGCAGAATACCCGGCGCGCGGAGCTGGGGAAGTCCGTGCTCGATGTCTCCTTCGTGCCGTTCGAGGCCAACCTTTTGCATAGCGGGGACAGCACCGCATTCTGCGACGCGGTGCAGCCGCTGCTGCCCGAGTACGCCGATGCCGGGGTCACCTGGATCACCATCGAGCCGGGCAGCCGCGGTATCGACGACTTCCGGGCCGACATCTCGATGATCGCCGACCGGCTGATCAAGCCGAATCGGTAAGCGCCGCAGATGGTTTCGCAATTCTCTGCAACCCACGATCGCACGACGTCGGACTACGGCGAACTGGCCGAGACCGTCCGCGGGTTGCAGGCCGCCGTCTGTGCGGCGGACCCGCCCCCGGACGTGATACGTCGTGTGGTTCGCGAATTGGCACGCACGTCAGCGGAATTGGAAGGCTACCGGGTGCCGGAGCAGCAGCGTCCGGCACATCGGCGTCCGACCCCGGCGGTGACGCATCCGTCGCTGATCCCGTATGTCATCACCGAGGTCGACGCGACCCGGCTGGTGGCTGCCACCCGATTCACCGATGCGCACCTGGGCGGCAACGGTGCGGTTCACGGCGGTCAGATCCCGCTGCTGTTCGACGATCTGCTCGGCATATTCGTCGGGATGAAGGCCCAACCGGGTTCGCGCACCGCTTATCTGAAAGTCGACTACCGCCGCATCACACCGATCGACCGACCCCTGCGCGTGGAGGCATCCATCGATCGGGTCGAAGGCCGCAAGACATTCGTCAATGGCCGGCTGCTCGACGGTGCGCACGTGTGCGCCGTGGCCGAGGCCCTGTTCGTGCGGTTACTGCCCGGACAACCGTAGGTCTCGGCAGTTGGCCGCCGCCCGGTTCGCCGATGCGCACCCGGGCGGCAACGTACCGCTGTGCTGCGGCGTGAATGCCGATCGTCGTCAGGCGCGGGGGAAGTTGAGCATGCGGCGAGCGTTGGTCTCGGTGATCATTTCGACTTCGTGGTCGGGGACGTCGGCCAGGACTTCGGCGGCGCGTTTGCGGCTGTTGGGCCAGTTGGAGTCGGAGTGCGGGTAGTCGATTTCGAGCATGATGCGGTCGATCCCGGCCTTGTGGCGGTTTTCCACGCCGAATTGATCGTCGATGAAGCAGCCCCAGAAGTGCTTGAAGTAGAGGTCCGAGGGGCGGGTGTCGAAGTCGATCGGCTGGTAGTGGCGGTGGCGTTCCCAGACGAAGTCGGCGCGTTCGAGGATGTAGGGAATCCAGCCGATGCCGCCTTCGGCGAGGGAGAATTGGAGTTTCGGGTGGCGTTGCAGGACGCCGGAGAACAAGAGGTCGGTCAGTGACCACATGAGGTTCGTGGAGAAGATGGTGATGGCCACGGCGAAGGGTGCGTCGGGCAGGACGACCTGACCTGGGATTGCTTTGGTTCCGGAGAAGGAGAATCCGGGAACGTAGGAGCCGGAGCCGAAATGCAGGGACAGGACCTGTCCGGTCTCTTCGCAGGCGTCCCAGACAGGTTCCCAGTAGGTTTTGTCGTGGAACGAGGGCAATCCGAGGGGCACGGGGGAGTCGGGGAAAGTGATCGTGCGTGAGCCCTTGGCAGCGGTGCGACGGATCTCCTGGGCGGCCAGCGTGGGGTCCCAGGTGGGGATGAGGGACATGGGGATGAGCCGGGTGGGTGCGGTCGCGCACCATTCGTCGACGTGGTAGTCGTTCCAGGCTTTGACGGCGAGGAGGGCCAGCTCTTTGTCCTTGGCGCGGTGGAAGACTCCGCCGCCGAAGCCGGGGAAGGAGGGGAAGCAGAGCGCGGCTTCGACTCCGTCGACGTCCATGTCCTTGATCCTGGCCGCGGGGTCGTAGCAGCCGGGGATCATGTCTTCGTAGCGGACGGGGTCCAGTCCCCACTGGTCCGGGGGTTTGCCGGCGACGGCGTTGAGTCCGACGGTGGGGAAGATGTCGCCGTCGTAGTGCCAGACGTGCTTGTTGTCGACTTCGACGATTTTGGGGCCGCGGTCTTTCAACTTCTCCGGGAGGCGGTCCTGCCACACACGGGGGTGTTCGATGAGGTGGTCGTCGACCGAGACGATCTGATGGTGGTCCTGCAAGGGCATGGGGGGCTTCTCCTGTGACGAGGTTCGTAGGCTGCTCGTCTGATACCAAAATCAGCTAACTTATTGACCTTTATTGGTCAGTTCTAGTGAATCAGATCATAGGCTCGAATGTGCGACTATCGCCGGAGTTTTCCCGTTGATATCGCGTTATGAGATTGGGGTGCTGGGTGAAGTTCCAGTTCAAGCCCATGCGAGCTTGCGCCGGATATACTAAGAGAGTATTTATTCAGCTGATTGTGGGCGTCGTGCGTAGAGTGCGCATCGGATACGCGGTTCGAGACGATGGAGGTCGCGATGACGGAGCAGGGTAACCCCCCGGAGCGTGCGGACAAGGACGATCATGACCTGCTCACCTACAGTGAGGTGGCCGTACGGTTGCACGAAGAGGTGGAGTCCCTCGCGCAGCGGGCGCGCGAACTCGCCGCGGCCGGTGAATCGGAAGAGCTGACGAGGGTGGAACAGCGGCTCGCCGTACTGGAAGCCGCTCGCGACCGCAACAGCCGCCAGCCCATCAACGATGACAACTTCGAAAAGTTCTTCGGATACAAGGGTTTCGCGAGAAGGAACGTCTGAGTGCGGCGGTCTGTCGCACCGGGTCGCTACCGGGGTCGGTGGCGACCCGGCGTGACCGCCGAGAAGACTACGGTGTCAGCCCCAGTGATGTCGGATGTAGCTGTGCCCGTTCATAATTCGACCCATCCCGCGCCCGCCGAACTCCGGCGGGCGGCGGTGATGATGCGCTGGACCCGCAATCCGTCCGCGAGGCCGGGGACGTCGGGGGTCGGTTTTCCGTCGAATGCCGGAAGCCAATCCTCGAGCAGCAGCGCCAGTTGCCGTGCGGCGCCGTTCCGTGCTCCGCCCTCGAAGGACAACGCGCCCGAGCGCGGGATGCGGGACGAGCCGGGTGTGGTGCTCAGTGCGGGCTCGTCGGCGGTACCGGCGAGCAGGGTGCGTTCGAACAGCGTGCCGTCGATGGCCACCGCCCCGGCGCTGCCGGTGATGTCGAGGTGGTAGGAGGCGCCCGCGTGCAGACCCATCGCGGTCAGCGTGTGAGTGGCCACGACCCCCGACTCGAAGCGGATGAGCACCGATGCGGTGTCGTCGGCGTCGATCTCGAGCACGGTGCCGTCGGGGCGCTGGCGGGTCGGCACCGTGGTGCGCACATCGGCGCACACCGCGGCCGGCTCTCCGAACAGCCAGCACAGGTAGTCCAGGTCGTGGGCGCCCAGACCCAGCAGATAGCCGCCGCCGTCGGCACTGCGGTACATCCATTCCGATTGCAACGGATGGGCCGGATGCCAGTAGTCGACCCGGGCGCTGACCCGCGCCGAATACGGGGTGCCGAGATAGCCGCCGGAGATCAATTCGCGCGCCGCGTACTTCTCCGGTGACCAGCGGTCCTCGAAACACACCGCGTGCGCGACACCCTTGTCCTCGGCGCGGGAGAGCATGTCGTGCGCATCGTCGTCGGTGAGTGCCAGCGGCTTCTCGCACAGCACATGCTTTCCCGCCTCGATCGCGGCCAGCACCTGATCGTGATGAGCCACCGTCGGCGTCGCGATGGAGATGACATCGAGGTCGTCGCGCCGGACGAAGGCGGGCCAATCGGTGCTCAGATCCGTGATCCCGGTACGACCACCGGCCTTGTCCACACTGGCCTCGGTGCGCGCGCACAGGGCCACCACCTCGAATTCGGGGACCGCCCGGAATGCGGGCACCTGCACGTGCACACCCCATCCGACGCCGACGATCCCCACTCGCAATCGATCAGACACCACTTCTTCTCCTATATACGGACTTCGTTGTTCCGATATGTGTTGTGCTCGCGCCTATTTCGGCATGCCCAGCACGCGCTCGGCGAGAATGTTGCGCATGATCTCGGTGGTGCCGCCGGCGATCGTGGCCGAGCGCGACATCAGGTAGTCGTGCTGTGCGGCGGCACCGGTCGCCGTGGTGATCGCGGCCGGGCCGAGCACCCGCAGATGGGTGTCGCCGATCGCCTGCATCGTGGTACTCCAGACCAGCTTGATCACCGAATGTTCGGCGCCCGGCGCACCACCGGCGGCGATCCGGCCCAGTGCGCGCTTGCCCAGCAGTCCGACCGCGCGGGCCTCGCTCAGTCGGTCGGTGAGCTCGGCGCGGGCGTGTGCGGGAAGCTCGTGGCCGGCCAGGGCGGTTACCAGATCCAGGACGGTCTGTTCCAGACGTCCGGCCATCATGATCACTCCGGCGCGTTCGAAGCCGAGCGTGGTCATGGTGACCTTCCATCCCTCGTGTAGGGGGCCCAGCAACGCACTGCGCGGCACCCGGACGTCATCGAAGAACACCTCGGCGAATCCGCCCTCGCCGGTGATCTGAGTGATCGGGCGGCGGGTGATTCCAGGGGTGTCCATCGGGACCAGCAGGGCCGAGATCCCCTTGTGCGGGGGCGCCTGCGGGTCGGTGCGCACCAGCAGCAGGCAGTGTGTGCCCTCCATCCCCTCCGAGGTCCAGATCTTCTGGCCGTTGATGACGAATTCGTCGCCGTCCAGCGTCGCGCGGGTGCGCAGGCTGGCGAGATCACTGCCGGAGCCGGGCTCGGAGAAGCCCTGACACCACACCTCGGTCCCGGCCTGGATGGCGGCCAGATGCTCGCGCTGCTCCGCGGTGCCGTAGTGCATCAGGGTCGGCGCCACGTTGTTCACGCCCAGAACTCCAGCCAGCATGGGCGCACGCGAGCCCGCCAGCACCTGGTCGCAGGCGACTTGATCGACGATCGAGAGCCCGCGGCCGCCGAATTCCGTCGGCCAGTGCGGTGCGATCCAGCCGGCCTGGTGCAGGCGCTGCTGCCAGGACAGCCGGGCCGGGAACGAATCGTCGGCACCCCATTGCTCGTGATGCAGCGGCAGCAGTGATTCGACGGCGGCGGCGAGTTCGGCGGCAGGGCTGCCAGGGGCGATCTCGGCGGCCACGGTCGACGCGGCCGCGTCCCGGGTGGGGTCGAGGCGCTCGCGGGCGGCGCTCACGCCGCCGAACAGCGGGGCCGAGGCGCCGGCCCGGCGATAGTAGAGGTGTGCCTCGTGCTCCCAGGTGAAGCCGACTCCGGCCAGCACCTGAATATAGTCCGCGGTGACATGCTGTGCGGCCGTGACGGATTCGAGCAGCGCCAAGGCGACCGCCTGATCCAGGGCAGCGGCCCCGGCGCCGGAATCCAGCAGCCCGGCAACTTCGCGGGCGGTGGCTCGCGCCAATTCGACATGGGCCAGCATGTCGGCGCACTTGTGCTTGACGGCCTGGAATGCCCCGATCGGCTTGCCGAATTGTTCGCGGGTGGCGGCGTAATCGACCGCCGCCCACAGACAGTGGCTCGCGACGCCGGTCAGGTCACCGGCCAGGGCCAGTCCCGCGGTGACCAGGCTGCGCCGGATCGCCACCACCGCGTCGTCACCGGTGGCCAGAACGGTGCCCGCCGCCTGCCGCAGATTCACAGCGCCGAGCGGGCGTAGCAGATCTAGGCTCTGGGTTCGCTCGGTGCGCACCGCGTCGGTATCGGAGGTCGGCACCGCGATCAGCAGCGGGCCGGATTCGCTCTCGGCGAGCACGAGGACGACGTCGGCCTCCGGCGTCAGTATCAACGCCGCGGTGCCGGAGACCAGCGCCCGGTCGGGGTGGTCACCGGCCACGGCCTCGAATCGACCTGCGACCGCGGGCATTCCGGTGTGTTCGGTCCACGCCACGGCCGGGACGACGCGTCCGGAGGCGATCTGCGCCGACAGGTCGCCGCCCGCGACATTCGGTGCGCTCAGTGCGCCGAGCGCGCCCGCGACGGCGATGACCGGCGTCGGTGCCACGGCCGAACCCAGCGCCTCGGCGGCCACGGCGAAATCGGCCCAGCTGCCGCCGGATCCACCCTGGGATTCGGGGACCGGCAGTCCCGCGACGCCCACCTCCGCGAGCTGCGACCACAGCGACACCTCGCTGACCCGGTCCGGGTCCTGGATCAGCTTGTGCGCGGAGCCGGGGCCCCAGTGGCGGTCGAGCAGCTGCGCGATCGCTTCCACCAGCGACTGCTGCTCTTCGGTGTCGGCAACGACTACGGACGAGTTGATCACAGGCTGTCCCCTCCGGCGCACGCGGAAAACAGAATCATATAAATAATTATGCCATGTCAGATTTGATTCATGCCAGCAGTGCGGTGAAGCGCCAGTCCAGCACCTGCCGGTCCGTGGTGGCGGTGTTGTGGGCGAACACGCGCGAGCGCAGCTGCAATACGCCACCGTCGTCGACCAGCGCCGTGGCGCTGTCCACGGTGAGCTCGCTGGACAGGGTGTCACCCTCGTGCACAGGGCCGGTGTGATCACACGAATGCCAGCCCAGCACCGTGACGAGGTTGGGCAACGCACGAGTGGCCTGTGCCAGTGCGATGCCGATGGCGTGCCCGCCGTAGACGAGCCGACCCTGTTCGCCGACCCGGTAGTCATGGTGTGTCGCAGCGATATTCAGGCTCAGGCGAGCGAATTCGGGCGCGTTCGAGACGACATCACCGCTCGAGTGCCGGATCTGCCCGGCCAGCGCCGGATCGAAGTGGGTGCCCGGCACAGCCGCACGGAACGCGCGCAGATCCCACGGCGGGGGTGTGGTCCGTGCCGGCTCCGTGTCGATGCCGATGCGCGACAGGTCGTCGTCGGGCACGACCCTGGCGGGATCCGGATTCTCGCTCAGCGGCAGCATCGCACAGCGGTGAAAATCGAGCACCGTGCGTTCCAGATGGTCGGTGCAGGTGATCCGCAGCGCGGCCATGCCGGTGGGACGGCGGCCAGGTTTGGCGGAGTTCTGCCGGAGTCCGACGACCTCGGTCCGGGTGCGCAGCGTATCGCCGAGGGCGGGGAAGCGATGGAAATTCAGCCCGCGGTAGAACAGGTTGGCTTTCACTCGCCGGGTCACGATCGTGGATTGGCCGATGGCGACATCCCAGACCAGGGCAGGGTGGGCGAGCGCCACGCCGGTGACCGTGGTGGACAGGTGCCGGTCCAGTGCCAGCCGCAGGCGATCGCCCGCGATGGCCTGGTGTGCGGCCGCCAGGCCGTCGGTCAGCGTGATCGAGGGTGCGTCGTCGAAGATCTGGCCGACCCGCAGGTCGTCGAAGTAGGGCCCGTCGCCGGGTGTCGTCATCACTGTTGTCCTCCGATTCGTGTCAGCACCCGCCGGGCGGCGATCGCGACGGCCTCGTCCAGCATGCGGTCGCCGAGCCGGGCTACCCCGGCGCCGACTCGGGTGGCCTCGTCGAGCGCGGCGAGGACGGCGCGGGCTTGTTCGACCGCATCCTGGTTGGGAGTGAATTGTGCTGTGGCCGTGGCAATCTGGGCGGGATGCAGAACCCATTTGCCGTCGAATCCGGCTTCGTGCGCCCACCGGACGCGGCTGCGGAAATCGTCGTCGTCGGTGACGGCGAGATGTGGTCCGTCGATCGCCGCGACGTCGTTGGCCCGCGCCGCCAGCAGGATGCGATCCTGGATGGCCGCCCATCGCCCGGGCGGCAGGTCCGCGCCGCGGCCCAGTGCGGCGCCGAGGTCGGCGTATCCGATCACGACGGCGGCCAGGGGAGCGGTGGTCCGGCAGATGTCGTCGGCCGCCAGCACGCCACGCGGTGTTTCGATCAGCGCCTGCAGGCTCGCCGGATGGCCGTCGAGCAGCGCGTGTGCGCGCTCGAGCGTCGCGGAGTCCTCGACCTTGGGAATCACGATGCTGTCCACGGTGCTCGTCGCGGCGAGCGCGCGCAGATCGTCGGCGGCCCACGCGGTCGTGAACCCGTTCACCCGCACCGCGACCGAGCGCGCCGGGGCGCGTTCGATTCCGCGCAGCAGATTCGCGACGAGCTCGCGCGCCGATTCCTTGGCGTCGACGGCGACCGCATCCTCCAGGTCGATCACCACCTCGTCGGCACCGGCGTGCAGCGCCTTGACGATCCTGTGTTCGGCTGCGCCCGGGACGACCAGTACGGCGCGCCGCCGGACCGGATTCTGCTCTGACGGCATAGACGTGCTCCTACGATCGGTGGTTAATGTACGTACATTTGACCCGGGGCTGACTTGCGCTGCCGGGCAGTAGATCGGCACGTTAGCAATGCAACTGGCGCCTGTCGACCTTTCGGCACGGCGTATGCTCAGCCGGCGAACCAACATTTCGAGAAATGGCCGTACAAATTGTCCACGGCCTGGAGGAGACGACGTGAACCACGGATGGCTGAACAGTGAGGAGGTCTTGCTCGTCGAGACCGTCCGGGCCTTCATCGACCGGGAGGTCAAGCCGAAGGTACAGGAGTTCGAGCACGCCAACCGCTATCCGGAGGAGTGGATCGAGCAGATGAAGCGGATCGGCATCTACGGCTTGGCGGTGCCCGAGGAATACGGCGGCACTCCGGTGTCGATGCCCTGCTACGTCCAGGTCACCGAGGAATTGGCGCGTGGCTGGATGAGCCTGGCCGGGGCGATGGGCGGACATACCGTGGTCGCGAAACTACTGACCCTCTTCGGCACCGACGCACAACGGCAGGCCTACCTGCCACGGATGGCCACCGGTGAGTTGCGCGCGACGATGGCGCTGACCGAACCGGGCGGCGGCTCGGACCTGCAGGCGATGACCACCCAGGCCAGACGCGACGGCGACGAGCTGGTCATCACCGGAGCCAAGACCTGGATCAGCAACGCGCGCCGGTCCGGGCTGATCGCGCTGCTGTGCAAGACCGATCCGGCGGCGGTACCACGGCATTCGGGTATCTCGATCGTCCTGGTGGAGCACGGTCCCGGCCTGACCGTCTCGCGTGATCTGCCCAAGCTTGGCTACAAGGGCGTGGAGAGCTGCGAGCTGTCGTTCGACAACTATCGTGCGCCGGTGTCGGCGATCCTCGGCGGTGCGCCCGGTCAGGGATTCGCACAGATGATGAAGGGGCTCGAGACGGGCCGCATCCAGGTCGCCTCGCGGGCGCTGGGCGTGGCCGCGGCGGCGCTCGAGGATGCGCTGGCCTACTCCCAGGATCGGGAGAGCTTCGGTAAGCCGATCTGGAAGCACCAGTCGATCGGCAACTATCTGGCGGATATGGCGACCAAACTGACCGCGGCGCGGCAACTGACTCGCTATGCGGCCGAACAGTCCGACCGCGGGGAGCGCTGCGATATGGAAGCGGGAATGGCCAAGTTGTTCGCCTCCGAGGT
This sequence comes from Nocardia sp. 852002-20019_SCH5090214, assembly GCF_001665865.1. Lineage (NCBI taxonomy): Bacteria > Bacillati > Actinomycetota > Actinomycetes > Mycobacteriales > Nocardiaceae > Nocardia > Nocardia sp. 852002-20019_SCH5090214. The sequence goes on from NZ_LZMK01000221.1 coordinate 75,573, forward strand.
CGCCATGGACATCGCGTTGAACGCGGTGCGGATCCACGGCGGATACGGGTACTCGACCGAATACGACGCCGAGCGTTACTTCCGCGACGCCCCGCTGATGATTGTCGGCGAGGGCACCAACGAGATCCAGCGCAATGTCATCGCCGGTCAGCTCGTCGCGCGCGGCGGTATCTGAGCCGTCGGCGGTCCGTAGGATCTGTTTCCCATGAGGCGGGACAGGGTGGAGTCGGAACCGGCGTACCGGGCGGTGGCGCGCAGTGTGCGGGCGGAACTCGCGGCCGGCCGCTACGCCGGTGGAGTGGCACTGCCGACCGAAATGGAACTGGCACAGCGACATCGGGTCAGCCGCCACACCGTGCGCCGCGCGTTCCAGGATCTGGTCGCGGCGGGGGAGGTGTACCGGGTGGCCGGGCGCGGTACCTTCGCCACCGGCGCCGAACAGCGGTATCTGCGGCAGTTCGGTTCGATCGAAGACCTCATGCAGTTGTCGTCGGACACCACCATGCAGGTGCGGTCGGGGCTGCGTCGCCGGGTCGACATCGAGGCGGCCAGCCGGCTCCGGCTCGACACCGATGTGGTGTACACGGTGGTCTTCGTCCGCCTGCACGACGGAGTGCCGTTCGTGTGCACGACCGTGCATCTACCCGAGCCGATCGCCCGCTCGGTGGCCGCGGCGCCCGAGCTGGCCGACGGCGCATCCAGTCCCTACACCGTGATCGGACTGCTGGAACCGCACCTGAACAGCCCGATCGTCGAGGCCGCGCAATCGATCACGGTGGCCGCGGCCACCCCGGCGACCGCCGCCGAACTCGGCTGCGCACCCGGACATCCGATGTTGCGCGTGGACCGGCTGTACTCCGATGCCGGCGGCGCGGCGGTGGAATTGTCGGTGAGCCAATTTCTGCCCGAGCACTACACCTACCGCGTGACACTACGGCGATCGGGTGTCACCCCGGCTTGATCGCCCCGCACAATATAGCTCAAAACGATCAATCATCTACCTATTCGATGATACCGTGACCTGCGGCCGGACCATCAAGCATCATCCGCGCCGGCTCGACAGTGCCCCGGAGGATCGTTCTGGAATGACTCAACATGTGGTGTTTCTGTTGCTCGGTCTGGGCAACGGCGCGGTATTCGGGGCCCTGGCCCTGGCCGTTGTCCTGACCTATCGCAGCTCGGGTGTGGTGAACTTCGCCTCCGGCGCGATAGCGCTCTACACGGCCTATGTCTACGCCTACCTGCGCGAGGGCAAATTCCTGCTGCTGGTGCCCGGTCTGCCGACATCGATCACATTCGGTGACGGGCTGGCGATGTGGCCGGCACTGCTGCTGTCCATCGTGATCGCCGCGGTGCTGGGTGCGTTGCTGTACGTAGTGATCTTCCGGCCGCTGCGGTCCGCGCCCGCGGTCGCGCGCGCGGTGGCCGCGCTCGGAGTCTCGCTGGTGCCCGCCGGTCTGGTGGCCGTCGAACTCGGCACCGATCCGATCAATGTGGACCCGATATTCCCGGCGACCATCTGGCGCAACGGCGATCTGCGGATCTCGGCGGATCGGCTGTATTTCGCGGTCGCGATCCTGGTCCTCGCGATCGTGCTGTCGCTGATCTTCAAGTACACGAAGTTCGGCCTGGCCACCCGCGCCTGCGCCGAGACCGAGCGCGGCGCCTACATCAGCGGTATCTCACCCGATCGCGTCGCGGTCTACAACTGGATGCTCAGCTCGGCCGTGGCCGGGCTCTCCGGCATCCTGATCGCCCCGATCGTGCCGTTGGTGCCCGTCGCCTACACGCTGTTCATCGTGCCGGCGCTGGCTGCGGCCGTGGTCGCCCGCTTCGAATACGTCGTGGTGGCGGTGATCGCCGGACTGGCGGTCGGCGCCCTGCAATCGGAGGCGCAGTATCTCGCCTCCAAACACGCCGCGCTGCCCTCGAGTGGGCTTCCCGAGTTGGTGCCGCTGGTATTGATTCTGGTCGTACTCCTCATCAGATCGCGGCCGCTCCCGGCGCGGGGGGCGATCATTCTGCGAAGTCTGGGCAAAGCGCCGCGACCCCGGCGCATCCTGCCGACGACCGTGCTGATGGTGGTGGTCGCCGCGGTGGCGCTGGTGGTTCTGCACGACCGCTACCGCACCGGCCTGATCATCAGTCTGATCATGGCGATCATCGCGTTGTCGACCGTGGTCGTCACCGGCTATGCGGGCCAGGTGTCGCTGGCGCAGTTGACGATCGCGGGTGTCGCCGGATTCATCCTCGGCCCGATCAGCACCTCGTGGCATATTCCGTTCCCGCTCGCCCCGCTGTGCGCCGCGCTCGTGGCCACCGCGCTCGGCGTGCTGGTCGGCCTGCCGGCGCTGCGCATCCGCGGACTCACCGTGGCGGTGGCGACATTGGCCATGGCCTATGCGGTGGAAGCACTCTGGTTCCGGAATGTGGATCTGGTCGGCTCGTCGGGTGTCGCGAGCGGCTCGCCCTCGTTGTTCGGCTGGGATCTGGGAATCGGTTCCGGGCACGGGTATCCGCGGTTGAGTTTCGCGTTCCTGTGCCTGTTCGTGCTCGTAGTGGTCGCACTCGGCGTGGCATATCTGCGCAGGAGTTCGCTCGGGTCGCAGATGCTGGCCGTGCGGGCCAACGAACGCGCCGCCGCGGCCGCGGGGGTCAGCGTGGTGCGCGTCAAGATCGTCGCCTTCGCCATCGCGGCGTTCATCGCCGGAATCGGCGGTGCGATGCTGGCCTATCAGGGGCAGACCGTCACCTTCGACGCGTTCTCGGCATTGAACAGCCTCGTGCTGTTCGGCACCGTGTACTTGGCGGGGACGACATCGGTCGCCGGTGGCCTGCTCGCGGGCGTGCTGGCGGCCAACGGCCTGGTGTTCATCGTCGTCGACGAAGTCTTCTCCGCACACGGCTGGTATCCGGTGGTGGCGAGCATCCTGCTGATCTTCACCGTGATCCTCAATCCGGACGGAATCGTCGGGCCCTTCCACACGCTCGTGGCCCGCCGACGGGGCGGGGCGAGGGTCGAGAAGGCCGGGGCCGCAGTCGGTTCCGTGCCACCGCGGGCGGCCGCGCCGGTCGTGGCGATCGATTCCGGCGCGCCCACGGCTCTGGAATTGCGTGATGTGTCGGTGCATTACGGCGGCGTGGTCGCGATCGACGACATCTGCCTGTCGATTCCCCGCGGCGCGATCGTGGGGCTCATCGGACCCAACGGCGCCGGCAAGACCACGCTGATCGACGCGATCAGCGGCTTTGCCGATCACACGGGCGCGGTGCTGCTGGGCACCGAGAACATCGACGCGATGCCCCCGCACCAGCGCATCCGGGCCGGATTGGGCCGGACCTTCCAAGCCGTCGAACTATACGACGACCTGGATGTGCAGGAGAACGTGCGCGTCGGATTGACCGCAGGCCGGCGCCGTGGCGGCGGTGACGATCAGAAGCTGAGCCGCGTACTGGATCTGCTCGGCCTGTCCGAGGTGCGCGCCCGCCTGGCGGGTGAGCTCTCCCAAGGGCAGCGCCAGCTGGTGTCGATCGCGCGAGCGCTGGTCGGATCGCCGGATGTGCTGTTGCTCGACGAACCGGCCGGCGGGCTGGACACCAATGAGAGCCAGTGGCTGGGCGATCGTCTTCGCGATGTCCGCGACAGCGGGGTCACCATCGTCATGGTCGATCACGACATGGGATTGGTACTCGGACTCTGCGACCGCATCCATGTGCTCGACTTCGGCAAGGTCATCGCCTCGGGCGCGGCCGAGGACATCCGCACCGACCGCGTCGTCGCACAAGCTTACCTGGGCAGCGCGCACACCAGTGGATTGGCGATCTGATGACTGAAACGACTTCTGCCGCACCGGCATTCGAATGCAGCGGACTGGTCGCCGGGCACGGTTCGGTCGCCGTGGTCCGCGATATCGGACTGCGCCTGGACGCCGGGACGGTGCTGGCCGTCCTCGGCCCGAACGGCGCCGGCAAGACCACGATGATGGAGACGATGGCCGGTCTGCTGCCGCGCCTGGGCGGGGAGGTCCGCGTCGGCGGCACCGCGCTGCCCAGTGGGAAGCCCGCCGCCGCCAACCGGGCCGGACTGGCCCTGGTACCCGACTGCCGGGACCTGTTCACCACCTTGACGGTGGCACAGAATCTGCAGCTTGCGCACAGGCGCGGTGGACCCGGCGTCGACGCGTGCCTGGAGATGTTCCCGGCCTTGGCGAAACGGTTGAACGTGGCCGCGGGCGCGCTGTCCGGAGGCGAGCAGCAGATGCTCGCGGTGGCCCGGGCGCTGGCGCAGAACCCCGCGGTACTGCTGATCGACGAGATGAGCATGGGATTGGCGCCGGTGATCGTCGAGAATCTGCTCCCCGTGGTGCGCCGCGTGGCCGAGGAAACCTCGGCGGTGGTGATTCTGGTGGAGCAACATGTGCGGCTGGCGCTCGAGGTTGCCGACGAGGCGATCGTGCTGGTGCACGGTGATGTCCGGCTGCGAGGACCGGCCACGGAGTTGATCGACGATCCCGACCGGATCGAGGCCGCCTACCTCGGCGAGATCGGGACCGCGCCGGCGTAAGCGCAACCGGAAATAGTTCGGCCGCCTCCGGATTCGGAGGCGGCCGAAGTCGTGTTCGCCGAAGGTGGTCAGCGGCCGGGCATCGAATACAGCTTGGCGTCCGCGGCGACGCGGCGGTAGTTCGACAGGGTCCCGGCCTTGTCGGCGGTAGCCATGATGCCGTCGGTGCTGCAGATATTCGGCGACAATGCGATCTGCTTACCGTTGCACTGGAACATGACGCCGCCCGAGAGCGGGTATTCCGTCGCCGGCGCCGATTGCAGAGTGCTGGTCACGGTCGCAGGGGTTGGTTCCGAAATCTTGGCGGCATTCAGCGCATCGACCATGCCCAGCACTGGCGAGTAGCCGAAGGCCGCGGTGGAGCCGAATTTCGCACCGTCGCCGTATTTGCCCAGGACGCTCGCGAAGAGTTTGCCGTCGGGCCGGTCCTTGCTGAGGTCGGTGGTGGTGACCACGTTGATGTCCTGGTACCCGCCGGGGATGGCGCTCGCGCCTCCCGGCGTGATGCAGCGGTCGATGATGGTGGTCTTCACGCTCGGGTCGACGGTCTTGATCGCCTTGAGGGCGCTGGTGCAGAAGGTGTCGTTGCCGACGACGGTGTAGAGGTCGGGATGTTCGCCATCGGCGGCGGCGATCTGCGGGGTCATATCGGCGGTGCCCGGAGGCACCGCTGTCACGTTCAGGCCCACGCCGGCGTTGCCGTAGAGCAGCGCGCCGATCTGGCGGGCAGGCCCCTCCGCGGCCGGCACGCCGATGACGACGAGGTCGGCCTTCTTCACGCCGTCGGCCTTGGCCTGTGCGGCGGGCGTCCCGAAGTAGGACAGCCCGTTCAACAGCATGAACACCCCTGGCGTCTGCAACGCCGCCTGAGTACTCGCGGTGTGGGTGACCAACGGGATTTTGGCCGCGGCCAGAGGCGCTATCGTCGCATCGATCTGACCTTCGACACCTTCGACCACAGCCGCCACGTCAGCCGCCACCATCTGATTCGCGCAATCGGTCGCGGTCGCGGGCTGGCCGAGGCTCTCGCACACCTTGAGCGTGATCGGATGGCCGCCGAGACCGCCGAGATAGTCGTTGGCGTAGGCCACCGCCGCGCGGGCCCCCTTGATCTCGTCGGTGTTGTCGATCGCCGGCGATTTTCCCTCGCTGATGAAGCCGATGGTGACCGGCGAGCCGGCGGCTTTGTTCGGTGAACCTGCGATCGGCTCGGCCGAGGGGGTCGAATCCGACGTCGACGACGAGCTACACGCGGTAGCCACCGCGAGGGCCGCGGCGATCATCAGTGGCGCTGCGATGCGCCCGGGGGTCCGTGGACAGTGCACTTCAATCTCCAATCGTGATCCTGGCGACCCCGTGCAGCCGGGGCGGATGAACAGATGCGGCACGGACGTGCCTCTGCCAGGGATTTGATGCTATCCGATAGATGATTGAACTGATCGTGCTTTTCGGGTCAGGATGCGAAAAATAGTTGAATAATTTTGTTCGAAGTGCGTCGAGTGGTCAGTGCCCGCGTGATGCGGCCAGCATCTCGGCCACCGAGACGAATTTGACCCGGGGGCGGCCTTGCCGCTTGCCGAGTTCGCGTTCCGCGGCGTCGATGGCGCGCCAACCGGTGCCGTCGACCAGTTCTGGGCGGCGCTCTGCCAGCAGGGCATGCAGGGCCCGGCGGTCGTGGCGGGGTGCGGGCAACATGCCGGCGGCGAAGTCGTCCAGCAGACCGGCCACCGTCTCCTGGGCACACGCCTTGTTCGTACCGATCACTCCGCGCGGCCCGCGTTTGATCCACCCGGTCACGTAGACGCCGGTCACGGGATCGCCTTCGGCGGTGACCACCCGGCCCCGTTCGTTCGGCACGATATGCCGAGACTCGTCGAAGGGCAGGTCCGGTACGGGCTGCCCGCGATACCCGACCGAGCGCAGCACCAGCGAGGTCGCGATCGTCTCGGTACAATCGGTCGGCCGGGGGGTCAGCTCGCCGCCGGATTCGGCCAACTCGTTGCGCACGATCGTAAGCCCGTCGACCCGATCGGTCCCGAGGATCTCCACCGGTGAGGTCAGGTACCGGAACACGATCCGTTTGTGACCGGGGTGCTGTGCCTGCTGCGAGTACTCCCGGGCCAGCTCGACCTTGAGTAGGGTCGACGGCTCGGTGCCGGGATCGTCGAGGACGGCCTGGCTGGCCGAATCGAGTTTGAGCTCGGATTCGTCGATGATCACATCAACGCCTGGCAACCGTTGCAGGGCAAGAAATTCCGGCGAGGTGTAGGCCGCCTGGACCGGGCCGCGACGGCCCAGCAGAACCACCTCGCGGATCGTACTGTCACGCAGGGCTGCCAGGGCGTGATCGGCGATATCGGTGCGGGCGAGCTCCTCGGGGTCGAGTGTGAGCACGCGCGCGATATCGAGTGCCACATTGCCGTTCCCGACGATGACAGCGCGCTCACCCGACAGGTCGAAGACGCGATCCGCGTAGTCGGGATGGCCGTTGTACCAGGCCACGAACTCGCCCGCGGAATGGCTGCCGGGCAGCGATTCGCCGGGGATGCCGAGACTGCGGTCGGCCGATGCTCCCACCGCGTAGATCACCGCATGGTGGTGATCCATCAATTCGGCATGCGAAATGTGTTCGCCGACTTCGACATTGAGCAGATAGCGGAAGCCGGCGTGGCGGGCCGCGGCCTCGAACGTCGTGGTGATCGCCTTGGTTCCCGCGTGGTCGGGGGCGACACCGGCTCGCACCAGTCCGTGTGGCGAGGGTAACCGGTCGATCACCTCCACCTCGGCGTCGGCGCGGCGCATCAGCTCCTCGGCGGCATAGGCCGCGGCCGGTCCCGCTCCGACGATCGCCACGCGCAGGGTGCCGAGCTCCTTGGCGACCCGGCCGGGGGGCGCCGGCTGGATCATCTTCGCGTCCAGCGGGTGCCGCTCGAAGTAGCCGGCGTTGATGTCGGTGTAACGTTGCAGGCCCTCGGGCAGCTCGTCCTCGGAATAGATCGCGTCGACCGGGCAGGCATCGGCGCACGCGCCACAGTCGATACACGTCTGCGGGTCGATGTAGAGCATCTCCGCAGTGGCGAAATCCGGGTCCTCGGGCCGCGGCCGAATGCAGTCGACCGGGCACTCCGACAAGCAGCTCGCATCATTGCAGCATCTCTGCGTCACTACGAAGGCCATGGTGCGAGGTCCTCACATTCCCTGTGTCGCAACAACTTCGGTACGTCAGCAGGCTGTCTGCCGATCGTCCGGATATGGTTCGCGACTAGTCCATACGGTTTATTGAGTCAACCTATTGTACTATATCGTACAGGGCTGTCGGCTCGCGGGCGGTGCGCGCAGGAGCCGCCGCGACATGTGCCGTGCGTCGACGAGCCGAAACCGACAGGCGGTGTGCTCACGTGGACGTGGCGACAATCTGGACCACCCGGTGGTCCCCCTCGGTGTGGACCGGTGCCATGCGGCTGATGATCGAACTGGGCCGTCAGGTCTGTGCGCTGGACATGCCCTCGGGTATCGGCGGGCCGATCGAGTCGGCGGCGCGGTCGAAAGGGTGGACCGTCCCGGTGTTCGAGTACCGGCCCGGTCAATGGTTGGTGTTCGCCACACCGGACCGGCCGGTCGCAGAATCGGAACGCCGCGGTTTGCGACAGGCGGGGGTGACCGCGCTGGACACCGGGACGTTGGAGTTGCCGATGCCGGGAGCCAACAGCCCGTATTGGCACCGGCACCTGCATTCGGTCCGGCCGGTGCCCTCACGCTCGCAGCTGGTGAGCCTGGTTCTCAGCGCCACGACCGGCAGTCGGCCCGAATAATCGCCGTGGAGTATCCACGCGCTTAGCCGCCGGACCGCAGACCCTCACGGGGTGCCGGTGGCCCGGTCGAATGCCAGGGGGCGTGCGGAGCCGGGGCCCCGGCGGCCCGCGCGGCCCCGCCGATGAGGTACTCCATCAACGTGATGAGCATGGCCTTGGCGGACTCGCGACGGCGGGCGTCGCACAGCATGACAGGCACATGGTCGGCGAGGTCGAGGGCGTCGCGGACATCCTCGGTCGTGTAGCGAGGTGCGCCGTCGAAGCAGTTGACACCGACGACGAACGGCAAACCGCGACGCTCGAAGAAGTCGACGGCGGCGAAACTGCTGTCGAGCCGTCGGGTATCGGCCAGCACGACCGCCCCGAGGGCGCCGAGGGCCAGTTCGTCCCACATGAACCAGAACCGGTCCTGCCCGGGCGTGCCGAATACGTAGAGCACCAACTCGGGGGAGATGGTGATGCGACCGAAGTCCATGGCGACGGTCGTGGTCGTCTTCGACTCGACCCCGGACAGATCGTCGATATCGCGCGAGAGTTCGGTGACGACTTCCTCGGTGCGCAATGGGACGATCTCGCTGACGGCACCGACCATGGTGGTCTTGCCGACACCGAAACCGCCGGCGACGAGGATCTTCACCGAGGCGGCCAGGGCGGGCCGTTCGTCGGGGTCAAAGGTTGCGGATGCCATCCAATACCGTTCGCAGAAGGTCGAGGTTGTGGAGTCCGGTGTCGGTCACGGGGGACACCGACCGGCAGATGAGGTGGCCGTCGGCGAGCAGATCGCTGAGCAGGATTTTCGTCACCATCAGCGGAAGACGCAGGGCGGCAGAGACTTCGGCAACCGACTGTGGTGCCTGGCACAGACGCATGATGTCGCGATATTCGGGTTCGCGCCGACGCAGGCCGGCCGTGGTGTCGACCGCCAGGACGAGGGTGATCATGTCCAGGTCCGCTCGTGGACTGCGGGTGCGTCCGCGCGTTAGTGCATAAGAACGTACGAGGGGTCCGGCCTCGTCCTCGTACCACGAGGCGCGCGGACCGGTCACGAGCTCGGGTCGCCCATGCGGCCGAAGCCCCGGCGGGGTGCGGCGGAAAGATAGGTGCCCACCCGGTGCACGGTCTGGTTGATCTCGTAGGCGACCATGCCCATGTTGGCAGTCTCGTCGGTGAGCAACGCCAGACAGGCATTGGGCCCCGCCGCCGTGGCGAACATGACGGCATGGTCGAGCTCGATGACGGTTTGTCGGACAGTGCCACCGGTGAAGCGGTGCCCGGCGCTGCGCGCCAGGCCGTGCAGTGTCGCGGCCATCGCGGCGAAGTGCTCGGCGTCCTCGACCGGCATGAGGGTGGAGCGGCCGAGCAGTAGACCGTCGGTGGACAGCACCACGGCGTGGCGGACGCCGGGAATGTGCGCGACGAGGTCGTCGAGGAGCCAGTCGAGGTTGCGGGTGGGCGTCGTCATTGGGAGCCTTCGGGTTCGCAGGGGGCGGTGTCGGGGCGCCAGCGGCGGCCTTGGCGCGTGCCGTTCTCGATGGCCGACATCAGATTTCGTGCTTGATCGGCGGACCGCGGGCGCGGCGGTGCGTCGGTGGCGCGGGAGGTGGACGGGGCCGGTGCCTGGGCCAGTTCCGGCGCCAGGCTCTGCTGGCGGCGTCGGCGCGGTAGCGGCGGCTTGTCGGCGCCGTGCGGACGGGCGGGGGACGGATCGTGGAACGACGGCGACACCGTGCTCGGTCCGCGGCCGGGATCCGGCGCCGGGTAGGCCGCGGCGGTGTATTGATCCGGGGATGCCGGGCGGTGCGCTGGTACCTGAGGGGGCGGTGCGAGATCGGCCCGGGCGGTCGCGGCCGGTCCCGCAGGAACGTCGGCCCAGGTATCACCATGCCCGGCTGCGATGGGCGGCGCGACCGGGCCGGTCGGCCGATGATCGTTGTGCGCCGTCTCGGTGGCGATCAGCTGGGACGGGATGACCACGATGGCTCGAATGCCGCCGTAGTGCGATTCGGCCAGGCGCACCGAGATGTTGTGCCTGGCCGCCAGCAGTGCGACCACGAACAGTCCGAGCCGGGAATCATCCGACAGGCTCGTCACACTGAAATCCGGTGGGTTGGAGAGGGTTTCGTTCATCCGCTGGATGTCGTCGTCCGCCATGCCCAGACCTTGGTCGGAGACCTCGACCAGGATGCCCTTACCCACGACATTGCCGGTGACCTCGACTGTGGATCCGGGCGGGGAGAAGGACGTCGCATTGTCCATCAGCTCGGCCAGCAGGTGGACGAGGTCGGCGACGGCGGTGCCGGCCACCGATCCGTCGGGGACACGGCCGACCTGCACGCGGGCGTAGTCCTCGGTTTCGGCGACCGCGCTGCGTACCAGATCGAGTAACGGAACCGGGTTGCGCCACTGGCGGCCGGGCTGACCCCCGCCCAGAATGATGAGATTCTCCGCGTTACGCCGCTCCCGGGTGGCCAGGTGGTCGAGTTTGAACAGCAGCTCCAACTGGACGGGATCTTCGAGTTCGCGTTCGGCTTGGTCGAGTACTTCCAGCTGGCGGTGGATCACCAGCTGGCTGCGATAGGCGATATTGAGGAACAGCGCGTTGACCGCTGTCCGGGTTCTCGCCTCCGAGACTGCCGCGGCGACCGCCGCCATCTGCGCGCGGTTGAACGCCTCGGCGACCTGACCCACCTCGTCGGTGCCGAAATCGAGCCGCAAGATGTCGGTGTCTAGGTCGACCGTGCGGCCCGTATGGAGCTGTTCGGTGATCCGGGGGAGTTGGTCGTCGGCGAGCGCGAGCGTTTCCTGGCGTAGTCGGCGCAGGCGCCGGATGGTGCGGGTCGCCAGCCCGGCCGCGATCAGGAAGGCGACCACGGAGACCACCAGTACCGCCCCGCCGCCCAGCAGCGAATTGCGGGCGGTAACCTTGCCGTGATCGGTCGCCGACCGCAGGGCATAGTGGTTCTGGTTCTGCCACAGGTCGATCAGCGTATTGCCGACCTGCGCGGCCGCATCTTGCCAGTCGGCCACGCTCAGAGGAAGCGGAGCGGGCTCGCTCGTGTCATGGGCCTTGGCGCTGGTTGCCGACGGCGATTGCTGGGAGACGCCGCGTTGTATGAGGGCGTCCTCCATCATCGCGAGCCGTCGCCACGGATCGCTCTTGGTCAGAGCCCGTAAGGTTGCTTGCGCCCCGGGGTTGAGCTGCGGTTGGAGATTGGCGAGCTCGCTTCGGTAGAAGCCGACCTGGCGGCTGTATTCGAGGAGCTGTTCGGCCGACAGGCCATTGCCGATGACTGCGGCCGCGGCGAGCGCATTGCCCTTCGACATCGCCTCGGCAGCGTGAAAAAGCCTGGCCGCGTTGGATTCCTCGGCCGCTGTCTCCGAAGTCGGTGCCGCTCTGGTCAGCAGTTCCATCCCACCCGCCGCCACCTGGGTGAGACGGTTGAAATAGGAGTACGCCTCGTCGGCGGACAATGTTCCGGCGTCGGCGCGCTGGCGAACAGTCGGTAGCTGGGAGGTGAGCGATCGGGCCGCGTCCAGGGCGCCGTCGAAGCTGCCGTCCATGCTGCTGATGCGCTGACCGGCGGCGATGATCGTATGGATCGCGCCGTCCACGCGCGCCCGCTGGGCCGTGAGCTCGCCGGCGTGCTGCGTGTCGCCGCCGATCTCGAGCAGTGTCAGCCGTCGTTCGTTCTGCGCTTGGACCGCGAACTCCATACCGGGCGCGGTATTGCGGTCGATCTCTGCTGCCCAGTTTTCACTGTGGCGACCCTGTATCAGAAGCGAGGCGGCAACCCACATCCCGACGAGTAGCAGTGCCAGGCTCGGCACCAGTGCGATCGACAGAATTTGGCCTCGGACACCGAGTTTGGCCTTGAACACCGGCACAGACTAACTCGACCACCCGCGTTTATCAGCGAGATGAGCATAATTATCTTACTAAAAATTGGGCAGGTCGGAAGTGATCCGGAGGCGACCTGGTTCGGCTCAGGAATCTGCCGTGGCGACGTCTGCTGCCGCGTCGTCCGGCGGTGCGGGCCGGTAACACAGCGTCAGCAGCGCCCCGGCCGCCGCGGAGCCCAGCGCCGCAGCTGCCACGGCGGGCCGCAGCCCGCTACGCCGGCGGCCACGGAGCCCGTCGATGGAGAACCTGCCGTGGCCCAGGCCGGCAAGCGCGACCGCCGTCCCGGCGACCACGCCGAGGTATTCCCATCCGCCTTTGAATACGAAGAATCCTTTGCCCCGATGATCGGTCGCGGCGGCGACCGACATCAGGCCGACCGTCGCCGCCGCCGGCAGCGGATTAGCCAGTCCGAGAACGAGTCCCGTGCCCGCGGCGATCTCCCCGGCAGCAGCCATCCGGGCGTGTACGGCGGCCGGTCGCAGGCCGAGGGAGCCGAACCAGCGTGTCGTGCCCTCGATGCCGCCGGGGCCGGCGATCTTGTTCCAGCCGTGTGCAATGAGCATCGGTCCGAGCGTGGCGCGCAGCGCGATCGCGGCGATATCCGCCGACCGGTCGGAGCGGGTGCGGGACAGTGAGGTCATACCGTGCTTCCTTGTCGAAATACCGTGGGGACTCTCCGTGTTGCTTCCCGACTTCTCGGCCCCGGTTTCCCATGCCTCGCGGGCGACCGGATACACGCTCATACCGGCGCCGCGGCGGAGTTCGGATCGCCGGGCGCCGTCTCGGGATAGAAGCGGGTCGCCCAGGTGCGCAGCCGCCGGAAGCCCGCGGCTTCGGAGGGGGCCAGGCCCGGAGGGTCCATGTACTTCTGGTGTTCCCAGATCGCGATGTCGTCGGGCAGGGCCAGTTTGGCATGGGCCAGCCGCTCGTCGTATCGTCCGTTGTCCTTGTCGATCCAGTACGTGGCGAAGATGTCGGTGGTGGTGTCGTCGACCGGTGTGGGGCAGATTGCGATAACTCGGATTCCGTCGGCGGTGACCTCGCCGTTGAAGCTCAGACCGATGCCCGACCACAGAATTTCGATCGTATTCGACGTATCTTCGGCCCTGTCCACGCCGTCGCTCCAGCGACGGCCGAATCCGACCTTGGACTGCCAGCGCGCGCCCTGGACGGTCTCGCGGAGAACGACCGGTGCGTGGGGAGTGTGGTGTACGAATCTGAAATGCCAAGGGTCGACGGCATTTTCGGCGATCACCTGAGGGTGGACGTGAACTCCGGCGTGGCGCGACCGAGCCTGTTCGGTGAGCGGAAAATAGTCGACGCGGGCAATGTGGTCGCCGAGCGCGGGGAATGCGTCGGGGACTTCCCAGCTCGGCGGCCTGCCCTCGGAATCGTGCCAGATGTAGATCGACTCGTTGCGCTCGGTGACCGGCCACGCCCGCACGCGCCGGACCCGGTTGGGCTTGTCGTGGTACGGAATGTGCGTATTGCGCCCGTCGCCGTTCCATCTCCACCCGTGGAAGGGGCACTGAATATCATTGCCCACCACGCACCCACCGTGGCCCAGATGAGCGCCCAGATGCCGGCAGTGGGCGTCGAGAACTCGGACGTGGCAATCGTTTCCGCGGAATGCCACGAGTTCGGTGCCGAAATAGTGCAGGGCCTTGACCTCGCCGTCCCCGAGGTCCGCAGACCACGCGACCTGGAACCAGCCCGTGGGCCGAGTCGACGGAAGTTCGGTCATCTCGGACTCCTTTCGAATACGCCTACCATGTCATCGCTTGACAATGTAGTCAAAAATGATGCTTCCGGCGGTACATTCGACAGGCTCGTATGGTTGAGTCCCCACTGTCAGAGGGGTATAGGTTCGTTCGGATGAAGTTGACTACTCTGACAAATATGGGCTGAGGGCCGGTCATCGAGAGTTGAGCGGTCCGTATGTCGAACGATGCCCTCTGTGCTCGCGGCGCGACAAACTCTGTGCCGCGCCGCATTTCGGTCACAGTCGGCGGTTCGCGCCGCTACGGCTCGAGAACTTCGGCGATGGCTGCTAAATGCCGATCCGCTGGGCCAATCTCGCGCGGTGCGTGCCGGCGTCGCCGAGCAGCAGTTCCGATGATCGCGCGCGCTTGAAATACAGATGGGCGGGCACTTCCCAGGTGAAGCCCATGCCCCCGTGGAATTGGATGTTCTGGTGCGTTGCGGTGACGAACGCTTCGCTGCAATAGGCTCGGGCCAGCGACGCCGCCGCGGGCAGTTCCTCGTTGTCCGCAGCTGCCGCGGCCAGCGCGTAGTAGGCGGCTGACTTCGCGGACTCGACTTCGATCAGGACGTCGGCGGCCATGTGCTTGAGGGCTTGGAAGGCGCCGATCACCTGACCGAACTGCACGCGTGTCTTGAGGTAGGCGGTCGACATGTCCAACGCGGCCTCGGCGCCGCCGACCTGCTCGGCGGCCAGTGCGACGGCGGCGAAATCCAGCACCCGTTCCAGCACCTGCCGGCCGCCGCCTTCGGCGCCGATCAGGCGTGCCGGGGTCGAGTCCAGCTCCACCACCGCGAGCTTGCGGGTCTGGTCGAGGGTGATGGACGGCGTGCGGACGATCGCACTGTCGGTGGTATCGATCGCGAACAGTGAAATGCCGGTTGCGGTGCGGGCGGGCACGATGATCAGCTGGGCGTGCGCACCGTCGAGGACGTACTGCTGGGTACCGTTCAAGGTCCAGCCGTCGGGGTCGTGCGTCGCGCGCACCGTGACGTCGTCGGGGTTCCAGCATCCGTGATCCACGATCAGAGCCACCGTGGCGATCAGCGACCCGTCGGCGATCGCGGGAAGGTACTGCTCCTTGGCTTCTTCGTCGCCCGACTCGAGCAGGGTGGTGGCGGCCAGCACCACCGTCGAGAAGAAGGGGGCGCACAACAGTGCGCGTCCGGTCTCCTCGAGCACGATGCCCAGTTCGATCCAGCCGGCGCCCTGACCGCCGTACTGCTCCGGAATTGCGAGACCCTGCAGTCCGAGATCGCGTGCCATCTGGGTCCATATCACGGGGTCGTACCCCTCGTCGGTGGCCATGAGCCGGCGCACCTCCGTCTCGGTCGACTTTTCCCGCACGTAGTCGCGAACGAGCGCGCGTAACTGGTTCTGCTCGTCGGTGAATGTTGCGAACAACGTCATTCTCCTAGTTCCCGTCCTGCACGGCGGTGCCGCCCTTGCGTACGTCTCGGAACGGCACGCCCCGGTCGGGCTCGTGGCCCTTCGGCAGCCCGAGGATGCGCTCGCCGATGATGTTGCGTTGAATCTGATCGGTGCCGCCGCCGATCGAATTGATGAACGACCACATCATTTGATGGTCGACCTCGTAGGCTTGTTTGTCGCTCTCGTCGTAGAGAAGTCCGCGCGCACCCAGCAACCGGAAGCGAAGGCCCCAGGCGGAGTGCAGAATCCGTGATTTCGCGAGCTTGCCCAGTGAGGCCAACGAGGAACCTCCGCCCGCTTCGATCTGTTTTTTCGCCCGAACGGCGTTCCAGTCGTTCACCAGCCGCCAGGAGTGGATGCGCATGATCTCCTGCCGGACGGCCTCGTCGCCGAGTTTGCCGGCCGCCCGAGCCGCGGCGACCAGGTCACCGGATGCGGTGAAGATCGCTGGTCGAGCATTGTCATCGCGTGTGGGCGCTCCGATCTCGAAGCCCATCGTGCGGCGCTCTTCCTTGAGTGCTGTCTGCAGCACTCGCCAGCCGTCGTTCAGTTCGCCGATGAGCGCGCTTGCCGGAACACGGACGTCGGTGAGGAAGACTTCGTTGAAATCCGATTCGCCGGTCATCTGCTTGATCGGGCGAACCTCGATCCCGGGCAGGTCCATGGGAATGATGAAGAAGCTGATGCCGGCGTGCTTGGGCCGGTCCCAGTCGGTGCGGGCGAGCAGCAGCGCGCAATCGGCCTCATGGCCGCCGGTGGTCCAGATCTTCTGACCATTGACGATGAACACATCGTCGTGCTGGTCGGCGCGGGTCTGTAGCCCGGCGAGGTCCGAGCCGTTGCTCGGCTCGCTGTACAGCAGGCAACCGCGGCTCCATTCCCCGGACAGGAGTTTCGGCAGAATGTCGCGCTTCATCTGCGCCGAGCCGAACTCGACGATCGTGTTTCCCGCGAGTGCGGTGAACCCCCGGTGCTCGACGGCGGCCCCGCGTGCGCCGGCGGCGCGGAATTCGTCGCGTACCGTCTTCGCGTCCGGCCGGGACAGACCGCGGCCGAACGAATCCCTGGGCCAGGTCGGCGCCGCCCACCCCGACTCGACGACGCGGGCGCGCCAGGCGCTGTCGTCGGTGCCGTGCCAATTGTCCGCCAGCCAGGAACGGACCTCCTCGGCAAGGGCGTGTGGTGTTGTCGGTGGCCCTTCGGCTTTCGTCATGCTGCCCTCTCGAATTCGTCACTGCGTCGTGCTGTTCGTCCTCGACGCTCTCACCATCCGAGCGAGCCGTAAACGACCGGCCCGCTCACGGACAGATGAGCCGACGGGACATGTGCCGGTGTCCTTATCTGTGATGTACAACTCGGTTCTCCGGCACCAGCATCGGTAGTGCAGCCCGTGGTTTCCGCATCGGACGCCATCGCCGAACAGGCTCTCGGGCAAAACATCTCGTACGAACCGACATGGGAGTTGGCCTTGAGCGACATCACCCCCAGCTACGATCCGCCGCTGCTCGGAGTCCGAGTCGTGGACCTCGTGTCCGGGCCCATGCAGGGCGTCGGCCGCCTCCTCATCGATCTGGGCGCAACGGTCGTCAGGGTTCGGCTCGCCGGCGTCAACGACGACTCCGGCTTCGGTCCAGTGGTCGGCGGGATCGCGCTCGGCAGTGCGATTGCCGCGCGTGGAGCCGGCGCGGTCACGATCGATCCGGCCACCGATGCCGGGCGCTCGGAATGGGAGAATGTGCTTGCCGCATCGGACATCCTGATCGAGAACACGGCGCCGGGTAGTTCCGCCGAAGCCACACTCGCGATACCGGAGATCACCACAACTCATCCGTCGCTCGTGGTGCTGTCCATCAGTGACTTCGGCCGTGACAACGACTTCAGCCGGTGGCAGGCCACCACACCGGTCATCCATGCCCTCACCAGCGAGTTGTCCCGCTCCGGCCTCCCTGGCCGGGCCCCGCTGATGCCGCCGGGGGAGCTGCCCTATGACGTCGCAGCCGCCCAGGCGGCGTTCGAGGCGCTGAGCATGTATGTCGACCGGCTGCGCACCGGTTCGGGGTGCCGGATCGATTTCTCCGTACTCGACGGTGCGATGCAAGCACTCGATCCCGCCTACGGCATGACCGGCAGCGCGTCGGCCGGAGTACCGCTGAGTTCGCTTCCGCGGGGTCGTGCGGACGAGCGGTACAAGTACCCCATCATCGCGTGCAAGGACGGGTTCGTACGGATCTGCGTACTGGCCCAGCGGCAGTGGCGTGGCATGTTCGAGTGGATGGGACGCCCGGAGGAATTCGCGGACCCGAAGTACGACAAACTCCTGGTCCGATTCAAATCACCGGACCTGTTACCTGCCATCGGGCGGCACTTCGCCGACAAGACGCGGACGGAACTCGAGCAGCAGGGACAGGAATACGGGGTCCCCACGGCGAGCGTGCTGACGCCGGACGAGGCGCTGGCCACCGAGCAGATCAGGTCACGGGGCTTCCTGCGTGAGGTCGAACTGGCGCCCGGTGTGATCGTGCCGGTGCCGGCGGGGGCCATGGAGATCGACGGTGCGCGGGCCTGGGTGGACACCGCACCGGAGACCACAGCGGAACAACGACCGCGAGGCGACATCCTGGCCGCCCGCCCCCGCACTCGTCCGGGGTTGCCGCTCGACGGTATCCGAGTCCTCGATTTCGGCGTGATCGTGGTGGGTGGTGACACCGGCCGGCTGTTCGGCGATCTCGGTGCCGATGTCATCAAGATCGAGAATTCCGCCTTCATCGACGGTGCGCGAGGCGCCCAGGGCCCAGCCGGGATGACGCCGGGTTTCGCGGCCGGGCACCGCAACAAGCGCAGCATCGGAATCGATCTGCGCAACCCCGCCGGCCAGAAACTGGTGCGGCAACTGGTTCGCTCCGCCGATATCGTATTGACGAATTTCAAACCGGGCGTTATGAATTCGCTCGGGCTGGATTACGGCTCACTCGAAGACGTGAATCCCGGAATCGTGGTCGTGGACAGTTCCGCGTTCGGGCCCACCGGCCCGTGGTCGCGCCGCCTGGGCTACGGCCCGTTGGTGCGCGCGGCCACCGGCTGCACCGCTCGGTGGGTCTATCCGGATGATCCGGGTTCCTTCAGTGACGCGATCACGGTATATCCCGACCACGTCTGCGCTCGTATCGGTGCGCTGGGCGCGTTGGCTCTGCTGATCCGCCGGGAACGCACCCGGCTCGGCGGGTCGGTCAGTGTCGCCCAGTCCGAGGTGATGCTCGGTCACTTCGCGCCCGTGATCGCGGCCGGTCACCTGCTCGAAGGCGGGCTACCGCAGGCGGATGTTCTCGAGCGGGATGCGCCGTGGGGGCTGTTCCCGGCTGCCGGCGACGACGAGTGGCTCGCCGTCACGGTCCGCGACGATACGGATTGGGCCGCACTGTGCTCGGCGATCGGGCGCACCGACCTGCTGGACGACGAGGCGCTGTCCACCGCTGCCGATCGCCACGCGCAGCGGGACCGCATCGACACCGCGCTCGCGAAATGGACACGCGAGCACGCACCTTCGGATGCGATGAAGTTGCTGCAGGAGGCGGGCGTTCCCGCCGGTGCGATGCTGCGCGGCGCCGATCTGCCCGATTGGGCCTACTGCAAGCAGCGGGGCGCGTTCCGCGAAGAACGTCATCCCCGCGGGCGTGAGCCGTACGTGCTGGAGAACGTGCAGATTCACGCCGACCCTGTGGCTGAGCCGCCGTATGGACCGGCGCCGTTGCTCGGGGAGCAGACCCGCCGGATCGCTGAGGATCTGCTCGGCCTCGACGAGGACCAGATCGACGATCTGCTGCGGAAGGGTGTGCTCGAGATCGCGGTGCCCCGGACCTCCTGATCGTTGGGCGGCCGACGGCCCAGCCGCCGGCCGACGGCCCAGCCGGTCTCCGCCCCCCGAGCCCGTACCGGCTGGTAAGTGTCACGCCGCGTCGAAGGTCTCCGTCAGTTCGTCGATGGCCGCCCGGAGTGCGGGATGCTGCTCCGGGCGGTCGCGCGACCACGCGAGCGCGAGTTGTCCCGGTTTCCACCGCTGGTCGTCGATGGGGATCAACTTGAACTGTGGTGGCGAGAAGACCCGGCCGAGAATGGAATCGGGAGCGTAGGCGATCAGCAGGACCAGTCGCCTGCTCCGTACCTGGGCCGCGAGTTCGACCTCACTCGCGCGGCTGCCGGCGGCTTCCACGACTCGCCCGACACCGCTGGAGTTGAGGCGGCGGGTCAGCGTCGCCATAGCCAGGGGGTTGGCTCGTGCGATGTCCACGGCTACCTCGCGATCCCGCAGATCATCGATCGTGATGACTTCGCGCGCGGCCAAAGGATCGTCGTTGCGTACCGCGATGCCGCTTCGGTACCGGGAGATCACGCGGAAGTCGACTCGGGATTCGGGACACGGCAAATGGATCAGGCCGAGGTCGAGATGGCCGGCGACCAGGTGGGCAGCAACCTCCGCGGCGGAGCCGGGAATACTGAATTGCGTTGGCGCAGCGGTTAATTGGTAGACCGCATCCTCGAAGGCGTACAGGAAATCGGAGGGCGCGAATGCCGTCGCACCGACGCGCAGCGGCCCGGCGCTCCCAGCGATCTTGCTCGCGGTCGCTCGGAGCTCGGTCACCATGTCGAGAATGCGGTGAGCCGGCTCGACCAGCGCCGCGCCGAGTGGTGTCAGCCTCACGTCGTGGTAGCTGCGCGCGAACAACTCGCCGCCGAGCTCGCGCTCCAGCAGTTTGATCTGCTTGCTCAGCGGTGGCGGCGTGATGTGCAAACGGTCGGCCGCGCGTTTGAAGTGCAATTCTTCGGCGACCGCCACGAAGTACTTCAGACGGGTGAAGTCTATGCTCACCGATTGCGCCATACGGGCCGTCGCTTCTGCGCGAAGGCGGTCATTCCTTCGACGCTGTCTTCGCTGAGCAGGAGTGCGTCGAGCGCCGGCGAGAGGTGGGTGACGGCGTCGAGGGTATCGGCGATGCCGGCGGTCTCGCTCATGATCTGCAGTGAGGCGCGCACGGAAGTGGGGCTGCCGTCGAGAATCTCGGCTGCCAACGCGCGGGCTCCCGCCATCGCGGTACCGGGGGCCACCACACGGTTGACCAAACCGTAGGAGCGGGCTTCGGCGGCGGTGATGCGTTTGCCGGTGAGGATCATCTCGTTGGCGAGCTTCGCCGGTATCGCACGCGGCAGCCGTACCAGCCCGCCCGCCCCGGCAGCGAGGCCGACTTTCACTTCGGACAGCGCGAACGTCGCGGTCTCGTCGGCGACGATGAGATGGCAGGCGAGTGCTATTTCGCACCCGCCCCCCATGGCGAAACCGTTGACCGCGGCGATGACTGGTTTCGTCATATCCCGGCGGCTGGTCAGCCCGCCGAACCCGTTCTTGGGCACCCATACGGATTTCCCGGACGCGGAGTAGACGAGGTCGTTTCCGGCCGAGAATGCCTTGTCCCCGGCGCCGGTCAGGATGGCTACCCAGAGGTCCGGATCGGCGAAGTAGGCGTCGAAGATCTCGTCGAGTTCCTCGTTGGCCGGCGGGTGCAGGCTGTTGCGCACCTCGGGCCGGTTGATGGTGATCTCGAGCAGATGACCGTCGCGACGGACCGACACGTGTTCGTAGTTCTCGCGCAGCACCTTCGGCCGAGGTGGGAACAGTTCGTTCATCCGGGCCTGGTCCGTGGTCACCCGGTTTCCGAAACCGAACGAGCGGACGTAGACGCGGGTGCCGATCGGTTCGGCGGTACCGAGCCGACCGAGAATCTCCTCGTCGCCTTGCTGGGTCATGGCGACGAAGCGGCGGGCATCGGCCTCGAGGCGCCCGATCACCACACCGGTGCGTTCACCGTTGCGGCCGTACTTCTCATGTCCGTGGCGGCCGCCCGGCGTCTCGGCGTTCCGGAAGAGCGCTGGGTGTTCCTGCACGGCCATGCCGATCTGCGCGAGCCCGCACTGATGGACCGCGAGGACCTCTCCTGCGCGCCGGCGTCGGTCATGGCGGTCCGGCACGCGCTGGAAGTCGCGGGGATCGAGCTGGACGAGATCGCGACGTTCGATCTGTACAGTTGCTTCCCCATCGCGGTATCCAACATCTGCGACGGCCTGGATCTGGCGCCGGACGATCCGCGCGGACTGACCCTCACCGGGGGCTTGCCCTTCTTCGGCGGCGCGGGCAACAACTACTCCATGCACGCCATCGCCGAAACTGTGAACCGGTTACGTGCCCGACCGGGCACCTTCGGTCTGGTGGGTGCCAACGGAGGCACTCTGAGCAAGTATTCGGTCGGCATCTACTCGACCGCTCCCGCCCCGTGGCGTGCCGACCGTAGCGCGGAACTGCAGGCCGATATCGATGCGTGGCCTACCCCTGAGCAGGCAGTCAAGCCGCGCAACGACAAAGGCCCCTCGCCCGCCGTCGCCGGATTCGACGGCAAGGCCACCGCCT
>NZ_LZMK01000222.1:0-564 GCF_001665865.1 Nocardia sp. 852002-20019_SCH5090214
CGCGTTGTTCGGCGCGGGAGCGGGCGTGATGCTTACCGCCACGGGTTGCCAGCGTCGCCTCCTCACCCAGGCGCAGCCGTTCTTTCGCGGTGGGTTCGCGGCCGTGGCGCCGCTGGAACGCGGCGGCCAGGTCGGTGAGTTTGGTGGTGATGGCCTCTGCGCGTGTGGACCAGGCCGCCATCAACTCCGGTGCCACACCGGCGAGTTCGCGGATCGGGCGTTTGTACATGTCCCGGTCCGGGGTCTCGACGAACACCAAACCGAGGGCTTCTTCGAGGTGGTGTTCGAGGCGGGTGTTGTACAACTCGGAGGCGGGCACATTGTGGGCGTAGATCATCCGCCCATCTAGGGACCCCCACTGCCCGTCCTGGATCCGCCTGACTTTGTTGGCGATGACGAGGTGGGTGTGCAGATCGGGGTCGCCGGCGCGGGAATCGCGGTGCGTGAACGCGGTCCCGACCAGGCCCTCGACATCGACCTGGCGGGTGCTGTGGCGGCCCACGCGGGTGTAGACCGCGTGCTGCTCGAGGTAGGCCCGGGCATCGTCGATCGCGGCGTAGTGGC